>LCCS01000024.1 GCA_000998045.1 Parcubacteria group bacterium GW2011_GWD2_42_14 | reverse complement strand
TTCACGTTCTGTAAAGGTAAGCCTTGTGTATTTGTTCATATGACTGTGAACTATACCGTACGAAGTGTTGCGTTAGAAATTTGAGAGGAAGTAGTATTCTTTTCTTATTGTGTAATTCTGAAAAGATTTGCTTATCATTGTGGAAGTGTCGGCTTTTTTACAACCCCTGCTTTTTCTATTTGTAATTGCAGGGTGCGGGCATCATGAATCGCGTGGCCGTGTTCGTCGTTGTTGAAATACGCAAACACCTGCAAGCCTTGACTACTCCATGCCACCATACGTTCTGCCCATGGACGAAGTCGACGTGACCCATACCGTGAGGCTCCAAACTCACCTGGCCCATGGAAGCGTATATACACAAAATCAGACGTAATATTCTGTTGCTCTGGTGAATACGACATAATATTTGCAGAGTGTGCAAAAACAAGCCCTACATGCGCCTCCTTGAGCAATACTCGAATATCCTCCATAGCGCCTGCATCCTTCCAACTCCCATGGCGGGGCTCAAGCGCAAATCGTACAGGATAGTTCCTCTGCGTGACGACTCTTGCACTTTCTACAAATGAACGGAGAAGTGGTTTACTGTATTTTAGAAAAGGTGGAAGCTGTACGAGTATCACACCAAGTTTCTTTTTCATCGGTGAGGCTCGTTTGATAAATCGTTCGAGTGATTCACGGACGCCTTTCAGTTTTTTGCGATGGGTAATGTAGCGCGACAACTTCACAGCAAAAACAAAATCTTCTGGTGTTTCTTCTGTCCACTTCTGAAACGTGTTCTTGTGGGGAAGGTGATAGAAGGTGGTGTTTACTTCTACCGTGGGGAATCGTTCTGCAAAATAGGTAAGGTGCCCTTCGGTAAACTCCTTCGGGTAGAATGACTCACCCCAATCTTTATTCATCCATGCTGATGTACCTATACGTATGGAGCCTGTGTTGTGTGTGTTCATACAAATGAGTAAGGCGAGTTCTGAGTAGCGAGTGATGAGTTACCGGTTAGTGAGTGACGGTAAAACGAGTTGAAAGTTATAAAGTTCATAATGTAGAAAGGAAGATTAATTTGAAATTTTTAATCACGTCATTGCGAGCCCGCGGGCGTGGCAATCCATATGATTTAAAATGACACAACAAATAGATTGCTTCGTTGCGACTCGCAATGATGCCCGTTTGCGGACTTTCGCTACTCGTCACTCGGTAACTCGATACTCGCTTACTAACTCCTGACGTGTTGTTCTGCTTATTAAATATTCTTTAAATACTATCAAAATACTCTCATAAACAAGTGAAATTTCCATGAATACACCTTTCACTTTGTGTTCATGCGTGCTCGATATACTTGTGGTATATGAGACCTATATGGACAGGATCAATAGCCTTTGGACTTATCAATATTCCCGTGAAAGTCTATAGCGGGTCTGAGGAACGTGCGCTCAGTTTCCGCATGCTCGATAAGCATGGGCATTGTCCTATCAGCTATGCCAAGGTATGTCGCATAACAAACAAAGAAGTACCGTATAAAGATATTGTTAAAGGATATGAATACCAAAAGGGTGACTACGTTATCCTCACAGATGAAGACTTTGAAAAGGTAGCGCCGAAGAAAACAAAAACGATAGACATTGTTCAGTTTACTTCTGAAAACGAGGTAGAGGCACGACAGATAGACAAGCCGTACTATCTAGAACCTGATGCAAAATCACAAAAAGCGTACGTCCTGCTTCGGGAAGCGCTCAAGCGTTCGAAGAAGGTGGGTATAGCTCGGTGGGTACTGCGCAACAAAGAACATCTCGCGATGATTCGTTCAGAAGGAAGAGCTCTCATGCTCATAGGTTTGCGGTATGCCGACGAAGTACGTAGTCCCGATACGCTTGACTTGCCGAAAGAAAAAGAAGCATACACCAAACAAGAACTCGACATGGCTCTTATGCTGATCAAACAGTTGGAGGAACACTTCCATGCGGAAGAGTTTAAAGACACCTATACTGAAGACCTTAAAAAGATTATTGATAAAAAAGCTAAGGGCAAGCCTATACGTGTGGAAGGTGCGGGCGAGCCTGTGCCGACAGACATGCGCAACCTTATGGCGACACTGAAGAAAAGTCTTGAACGTGAGAAGAAACGAAACAAGAGAATTCGTCGAACCCGCGTAACATCATGAGTACGCTAGAACCATACAGAAGAAAACGTTCGTTTTCTAAAACTCCCGAACCTCAAGGAAAGAAAGAGGCAAGAACCGAAGTACCGCATTTTGTTGTACAGAAACATCATGCGCGTAGACTCCACTACGACTTCCGACTCGAGCATGACGGCGTACTGAAAAGCTGGGCCGTTCCTAAAGGGCCTTCTATGAATCCAAAAGATAAAAGACTTGCGGTGATGGTGGAGGACCATCCGCTGTCGTATGCCAATTTTGAAGGGAGGATACCCAAGGGAGAATACGGAGCTGGTGAGGTTATTGTGTGGGACAGAGGTGTGTACGTGAGCGATAAAACAGCAGACCCCAAGGAAGGGAAGAAATACATAGCAAGGGGTTTAGCAAAAGGAGAGCTTGGTATAGTACTTCTTGGTGAGAAATTAAAGGGTGCTTTTACGCTTGTCAAAATGCACGGACGCGAAAAAAATACATGGCTCTTAATTAAAAAAAATGATGAGTATGCGTCCACTGAGGATGTGACGAATGACGCGCGTTCTGTTATCACAGGCAAAGCAAACGGAGGAGCGGTGCGTCCGGTAGGCCAACGGGCAAAACAAAGGAGCAGAGCGTCGAGTAAAACGGGGAAAGGGAAGAATCCTATGCCTCACCATATAAAGCCGATGCTTGCCAAGCTCGTAGAGCATGCATTTGATCGGCAACAGTGGCTATTTGAAATGAAGTGGGATGGATATCGAGCTATTGCTGAAGTTGAAGATGGAAACGTACGACTCTATTCTCGCAACGGTAATTCTTTTGTCAGTACCTATACACCTATCGTGGAAGCACTGGAAGCTATAAAGGGTACTTGTATTATCGACGGTGAAATAATCGCACTTAAAAATGGCAAGCCTGATTTCCATGCTTTACAACAGTACAAAGAAATTAAGGCACCTCTACAATACGCAGTGTTTGACCTCCTCTACCTTAATGGAAAAGATTTACGTGATACTCCGCTTTCACAGCGTAAAAAACTCTTGCGAGAGATGTTGCCTCAGGATGAGCGTATTCTCTATAGTGAGCATGTCGAAGAACGTGGTACCGATATGTTTGAAACTATTGTGGAACAACACCTCGAGGGCATGATAGCGAAAGATGGAACAAGTGCGTATGAGGAGGGTATACGAAGTGGAGCGTGGCTTAAGATAAAAAGTTTTTATGAACAAGAAGCGGTGATTGTCGGGTTTACAGAACCAATAGGAAGTCGAAAAAAAATTGGTGCACTTGTACTTGGTGTTTACGAAGGAAACTCGCTCACGTACATCGGTCACAGTGGTGGTGGATTTACTGATGCTGAGCTTATTGATTTACACACAAAACTTTCTCGTATCAAAAGAAAAAGCTCCCCGCTTCAAGAGGAGGTGCCTGAGCATAGTAAAATCACGTGGGTAACACCTCGGTATGTTTGCGTAGCGCGTTTTTCTGAATGGACGAAAGACGGGCGTATGCGTCATCCGATATATCGAGGACTCCGTAGAGACAAAAGAGCAAAGGAAGTTACCAAGGAATTTCCCACAAAAGAAAATGCAAAAGAGCCACTTCTCACGAAACACAGAGCGAAGAATGTACAAGGACGTGTGACAATTACCCATAGAGAAAAAATATTTTGGGATGAAGAAGGATATACCAAAGGAGATGTCGTAGACTACTACGACCGCATTGCTGAGATGCTTCTACCGTACCTAAAAGATAGACCTCAAAATTTGCATCGACATCCGAATGGTATAAAGGGCAAAAGTTTTTTTCATAAAAATATCGAAACAGATCTACCGTCTTTTGTGGAGACTGTAGAAATATGGTCCGAAAGCAACAACAAGAATATACGGTATATCGTGTGTAATAACAAAAAGACACTTTTATATCTCGCCAACTTGGGATGTATTGAGCTTAACCTTTGGAATTCTCGTGTACAGAGTCTCGACAAGCCTGATTATATGATACTCGACCTTGATCCAAACGGCAGATCGTTTGACGACCTAGTCCGTGTGGCAAACGAGGTGCATGACGTTTTGTTGCAGGTGAGTGAGGAGCACTACCCTAAAACGTCAGGTAAATCAGGGTTACATATTGTTGTGCCCCTTGGAGGCAGGTACCTGTATGATGACGTCAGAAATTTTGCGGAGCTTATCATGCGTATAGTACATGCACGGCTTCCCGAGGTAACATCTGTGGAACGTAACCCCAAGAAGCGGAAGGGAAAGATATATCTCGACTATCTCCAGAATAGGTTTGGACAAACTCTCGCGTGTGCGTACTCACTCCGCCCATATCCCGGGGCAACGGTATCGACACCACTTGAATGGAGTGAGATGAAGAAAGGACTTACTCCTGCACAATTTACAATACAGACTATTGAAGCTCGTCTGAAAGAGACGGGAGATATCTGGAAACCGACCCTTGAACATAGTGTTGACCTAAAGGAGGCCCTACGATGCCTAGAAGGAGTAATGGGTAAGCGAGTACCGAGTTCTGAGTGACGAGTTGAAAGTTATAAAGTTCATAAAGTCATAAAGTTAAAGAATAAGTGCTAGTTCGCAAGTCTAGTTCAAACGTGGATTGCCATGCCTGATGGCAAACTTCTCGGTAATTATCACTCTAATTCTAGTATTTTCTTTAAACGTTTGGCACAGGAGACTTTTAACTTTCAACTTTTAACCTTTAACTTCGTTACATTGGCCTTTTATGACGTCGGCATGATATAGTATTCGGTATGTTTAAAAGTACACTTCGCTGGGTAGCTATTGGTGGAATTTTCGCCATACCCGTTCTCGTGCCGTTTATTATATCTAGCTCAATGTTTTTCCCGTACATCACGGGCAAAAATTTTACCTTTAGGATTATCACTGAGGTAGTGTTATCAGCCTGGATTCTGCTCGCACTTCTTGATGCACGCTATAGACCTCGTTTCTCGTGGATACTCGCTACGCTTACTATTTTTGTTGTTGTCATAGGGTTGGCTGACATGTTCGGTGCCAACCCGTTCAAGAGTTTTTGGAGCAATTTTGAGCGTATGGAGGGCTACATCGCCATACTTCACATATTTGCGTACTTCCTAGTAGCAGGTGCGGTATTGAACACCGAAAAGCTATGGAATGCGTTTTGGTACACAACACTTGGTGCAAGTGTCGCTATAGCTTTCATAGGACTTAAGCCTGCGTTCGCAGTATTACCTGACTTTGCAGCCATTCCTCGTATCGAGGCAACGTTTGGAAATCCTATCTACCTTGCAGTGTACTCACTCTTCCATATTTTCATCGCACTCATACTTATGGAAAAGTGGCGGGGTACGCACTGGCACCAAGGTATCTTAGGATTAGTCGCTCTGCTCCATATTGTTGCAATGATACTGTCCATGACTCGTGGTACCGTACTCGGTTTCCTCGGAGGAGCTTTAGTTACTACTGCACTTATCGCGCTGTATGAGCGTAAAAGAAAAGTTTTGCGCTGGGGTTCTGTTGCGGTACTCGTCGCCGTCGTAGCAATCATAGGTACAGGTTACGCAATCAAAGATACGGAGTTTGGAAAAACCACTCCCGTTGTAGCTCGCTTTACGCAAATCGAGCTAGACTCAGGTACCGTCAAAGCCCGCTTCATGAACTGGGGTACGGCTTGGGAAGGGGTAAAGGAGCGCCCCATCTTAGGTTGGGGACAGGATAACTTCGAGTATGTGTTTGCGAAGTATTTTGATCCTGGTATGTATGGAGAAGAACCATGGTTTGATCGTACACACAATATTATTTTCGACTGGCTTATTGCTGGTGGATTCCTAGGACTTATCGCGTACCTGCTGATACCTACCTCGTTCCTCATGCACCTTTGGGTACTTGATCCTAAGGAAAAAAAGTGGTCCTTCAAAAACATCTTCAACGTGCAGGGCCTTAAGCAAATATTTTTACAGCGCGACCGTACCTTTAGTGCAACTGAACGGGCACTTTGGACAGGACTTATTGCGGCGTATATGTTCCACAACCTCTTTGTGTTCGATAATATCATTAGCTACATATTATTTACTTCTGTTCTTGCGTACCTCCACTTCCGTAGTACTGAAGGTCGCGCGCCACTTTTTGAAGACTACCGGGTGGCACCTGAAACAGTCACTGCAGTGGCACTCCCTCTCGTACTCGTTATTGGAGGAGTGTTGTTATGGTATATAAACATCCCTGGTATTAAAACCTCGCAACTTCTTATCCAAGCGCTGATGCCTCAACAGCTTCCCAACGGACAGACCGTACAACGAGCTCCGGAAGAAGTGCTTGAGACATATCGCAAAGCCATTGCCTACAACCAGCTTGGTAGGCAAGAAGTACGAGAACAGCTTGCACAAATGACGGCCAACATACAACGGGCTGAAGGTGTTGAGCAAAAGATAAAAACTGATTTCGCTACCTTTGCTATCCATGAGGTAGAAACGGAAGTTGAACGTAATCCTGACTCGGCACGACTTCGTCTTTTTGCTGGTTCACTTTATGGTTCGTTTGGCTACTTAGATAAAGCTGAGGAAACATATCGAAAGGTCGTAGAGCTCGCACCAAACAAACAAGCAGGATTGTTTCAACTTGGTGAGGTACTGGCATTTGTAGGTAAGGATGATGAAGCCAGTGAGCTCTTTAAGAAGGCGTACGAGCTTGATACTCGATATGATCTCGCAGCACGTCTGTACGCAGGTACGCTTATACGTAGTGGCAAGGACAAAGAAGCGGTTGATCTATTAACGAAACATTTCGGCACGCCGTACGTTGATGATGAACGCTTGTTTGTGGAATGGGCAAAAGCAAAACGCTTTGATGTTGTTATTGCTATTCTCGAGAAACGAATTGCTGATAATCCTGATGATGTGCAACAAAAAGTATCGCTTGCTGCTGCATACAAAGAAGCCGGTGAGCTTGATAGGGCGGTGGCACTCCTTGAAAAGACTAAAGCGGAAAAACCAGAGTATGCTGAGCAGATGGATACCTTTATCAAAGAACTGAGGGGGCAGTAATATATATAGAAATTATTAATCTAATGTCGAAGAAAAAAAACTATGGTACGACTTAAACCTGAAGAAAAAAACATACGTAAAATCCAAAAGCAGGCTAACGGCTCAATGACGGTCACGTTGCCAGCTGACTTTATACGCGAGCTCAAATGGAAGGGTGGTCTCAAGGTGACTGTCAAGAAGCGAGGAGAAGGTCTGCTTGTAGAGGTATGGAAGAAACCTGTTGCAACAAAGAAATAAAATATAGAGATAGTGACTTGGTCACATGTTAATTTTAGATGAAGTTTTACGTATGGTGAGCTTGCCCGCACACATACAAAGACCTTGCGCAATGCGCGTACGTAAAACACCACTTCCTCGTAAGGTGGTGTTTTACGTACAAGGTCTTTGTGTGTGTGCGGGCTTGCATTTATTTCAAACTATGCTATAGTGTTTGAAACTCTTACAAGAAAAACTGCGTAAATTCCCCTTCGGGGGAATTTACGTTTATGGGTTCTTCATTCCCACTTCATACAACACAAGGTATAGTACAACTCTATTCTATACTTTGGACTTAAGGCAGGAATCCTATGGTCACAATAGAATGAATGGTATACTTTTACATGAGCCTAGTATGGAGCGTCGCGGCACTCACATATAAGTTTTTCTTTTGGAGCTCGCACCGGCGCTCCATACTGGGTTTATGAGTAAACTATTCATGCAGGTCCAAGAAAATATATCACTTGCAGAACACACGACGCTACGTCTAGGAGGATTGGCGCGTTTTTTTATATCTGTACATTCAGTAGAGGAATTGCGCGAAGCAATTTCTTTTGCCCAAAAAAATGAATACCCTATATATGTATTGGGAGGGGGGTCAAATGTACTTTTCTCTGATATGGGGTGGAACGGTGTGGTCATACAAATGTCCCTGCTTGGACGTTCATACGATGAAGATAGTAGGGGTGATGCGCAGGTAGTCGCTTGTGCGGGCGAAATATGGGATCAGCTTGTGGAAGAGACTGTGGGGCAGGGGCTGTGGGGGCTTGAAAATCTTTCACGCATACCTGGGACTGTGGGTGCTGCACCGGTGCAGAACATAGGGGCGTACGGCGTTGAGGTAAAGGATGTGATTGATTGGGTGGAGGTACTTGATACCACAACCAACAGGTTACATGTACTCTCAGTCACAGAGTGTGCCTTTGGATATCGTGATTCTATTTTTAAGCACAAAGAAGGAAGTGCTTATATAGTCTTACGTGTTGCATTTCGTTTGTCTACACACCCGAGTCGGAGACTCGAATATAAAGATTTATATGAATATTTTGGAACACGTACAGACGTATCGGTAAAAGAAGTGCGTGAGGCTATCAATAAAATACGTGACAATAAATTTCCAAGCCTAGCAAAAGTGGGAACTGCGGGGTCGTTTTTTAAAAACCCCACTGTACGCAAAAGTGTCCACAAAGAGTTAGAAAGCTGGCTTGATGCTCCTGTACCATGCTACATCGTCGATACAGACCATGTAAAGATTCCTCTTGCGTGGATACTAGAACGACTTGGGTGGAAGGGAAAGCGACTGGGGGCTATGGGTTGTTGGGAAAATCAGCCACTTGTAATAGTCCACTACGGTGGAGGTACTGCAGGCGAATTAATTTTATTTGCGCGTACTATCATGAAAGAGGTGCAAGAAAAAACAAGCATTAAAATAGTTCCTGAAGTTAACATAGTGACTAATTAATTATCGACGTCGAAGTGTCTTTTTTCATCAAAAAAACATTTTTAGGTTATCCACAAAAAAAGATTCAAACAACTTTGTTTGAATTTTTTTTTGATTGATAATATATACAAGAGAGCGATGTAAAAAATAAAAAAATTGGTCGACGTCGTTCATTGCTTATATACGTAACAAAAAATATCATGCCAGCAAAAAAGAAAGCTGCTCCAAAGCGAAAGCCTGCAGCAAAAAAGAAAGCTGCTCCAAAGCGAAAGCCTGCAGCTAAGAAGAAGGCTGCTCCAAAGCGAAAGCCTGCAGCTAAGAAGAAGAAATAGAGGTTACTTGTTCTTTGGAGAATAGTACACAACACCCGTTTTTATGCGGGTGTTGTGTCGTTTTTAAGCCCTGACGAACGTTAGTTTCCATGCTACAATCACGAAATGTTATCGTTAAAGAAACTGTTTCGCGACAGTACCAATAAAAAAATTCTTAAAGAACTTACAGACGTCGTGGAGGCGGTAAATGCTTTTGAGGCTTCTGTTGAGCCACTTTCTGATGAAGCCTTGCGTGCAAAAACCGAAACTTTCAAAGCACAGCTTGTAGAAGGCAAAACGGTTGATGATATTTTACCAGAAGCTTTTGCTGTGGTTCGTGAAGCGGCGAAACGTGTCTTGGGTGAACGCCACTACGATGTACAAATAATGGGAGGGGCGACACTGCATCGGCATGCGATTGCTGAGATGAGGACAGGTGAAGGAAAGACGCTTGTTGCAACACTTCCAAGCTACCTAAATGCTCTCTCAGGAAAGGGCGTACATGTGATTACAGTAAACGATTATCTCTCACGTCGTGACGCTGTGTGGATGGGGCAAGTGTATGCATTTCTCGGTTTGAGTGTGGGAGTGGTAAATGCACAAGCATCTTTTTTGTACGATCAAAATCACAAGGAAAATTCAGAGGAAGATGCTAAACGAGATGAGGTAGGTTCATATAAAGTTGTAAATGAATTTTTACGACCATGCACACGACGAGAAGCATACTTGGCGGACATTACGTACGGAACCAACAGTGAGTTTGGTTTTGATTATCTTCGTGACAACATTGAGTACGACGTGAGTAATCTACGACAACGAGGACATCATTTTGCTATTGTTGATGAGATAGACTCTATTCTTATTGATGAAGCGCGTACCCCGCTTATCATAAGTACGCCAGCTGAAGGGGCAGGTGAGCTCTATAGACAGTTTGCCAGTATCGCTCGTACGTTGGTGCTTGGTGAGGATTACACAAAAGACGAAAAACTTCGTGCCATACAACTCACCGACAAAGGCATTGAGAAAGCCGAGAAAGCACTTGGTGTCGACAATATATATACCGATGCAGGTATCAAATACGTACACCATCTGGAGACTGCGGTACGTGCTAAGGCACTCTTTGAATTAAATAGGCACTACGTGGTGCGTGATGGTGAAGTGGTCATTGTTGACGAGTTTACGGGACGTATGCAACCGGGTCGCCGTTGGGGTGATGGCGTGCACCAAGCAGTGGAGGCGAAAGAGGGTTTAAATATACAGAGAGAAAGTCGAACATTCGCCTCGGTGACGTATCAAAACTACTTTAGGATGTATGACAAGCTGGCAGGTATGACAGGAACTGCAGAAACTTCATCTGAGGAATTTTATACTGTATACAAGCTTGATGTGGTACAGATACCTACCAACAGACCGGTCGCCAGAATTGACCATGAAGATCTCATTTTTCTTACTGAGAAAGGCAAGATGAAAGCGGTTGCACGAAAAGTTCGCGAGCTACACGAGAAAGGACAGCCGGTACTTATTGGTACAGTTTCAATTGAGAAAAACGAAGAACTTTCTCAATTTCTGACCCGAGAAGGAATTCAACACGAGCTCTTGAATGCAAAGAACCATGAACGTGAAGGAGAGATAGTTGCGCAGGCGGGTAAAAAGGGAAATGTAACGGTTGCAACAAACATGGCTGGTCGCGGTGTCGACATTAAGTTGGGAGGAAGTGTGTTTTCTCAAGAAGACTATAGCGAGGTGAAAAGTCTCGGAGGGTTATTCCTGCTTGGTACAGAACGGCACGAAGCTCGTCGCATAGACAACCAGTTGCGGGGACGTGCTGGACGTCAGGGTGACCCAGGAGAAACACAGTTTTATGTGTCGCTTGATGACCATCTAATGCGCGTGTTCGGGAACAATGACATGATTCGTACCGTGATGAGTAAGGCTACCTCGAGTGAAGATGAACCCATTAAGCATAAGATGATAAGTAACTCACTTGAAACCGCTCAGAAACGTATTGAAGGATTCAATTTTGATTCTAGAAAACGTATCCTTGCATATGATGATGTACTCAACCACCAACGCCAGGTAATGTATGAACGACGTCGTAAGTATCTTGAGGATAATCAGGAATTTATTGACGGATTTCTTGATGAGGTTGCAGGCTATGACAGCACTATTTCAAACGTTATTGAGGAGAAAAAGAAAGACTTTGGCGAAAAAGAGTTTTATACTGCGATGCATCGACTCCTCCTACAGACGGTTGATTTCTTTTGGCTTGAACATCTCGAAACTATGGAGTATTTAAGAAGCTCTGTGAACCTCCGTGCGTACGGGCAGCGAGACCCGCTCGTTGAGTATCGGAAGGAGGGCTTGCGATTGTTCCGTGCGCTTGAGGCAGGCATAGTTGAACGAGTGGCTGAAAGTATTCCTCGGATGGGTGCAGGGGCGTTTTTGAGTGAGGAAGAGCGTATGCGACGCGCGAGTGCTCAGGCACAGCGTGCGGCTGGTGGGGACAGTACATCGGGAGGCACGGCACCCAAACCCATCAAAAATGATGAAAAGATAGGTCGCAATGACATGGTGACTATCACAAATGGTTCGGAAACTAAGGAGATGAAATATAAAAAGGCGGAGGCTCTGATTGAGAGTGGTGAGTGGAAATTGGTAGCATAAAGCCTGTCCTAACAGCTCGGGATTCATTTTTTATACAAAAGTGCATTTTATTGTACTTTTGTATAATGACGTACCCTTTTATGTGTTGCACGATACGTAAAGATGTTGATTATGCACAGTATTTAGGCTTCATGTGTATGGTATCCATGTATAATGTAACTACACGATTTGGCACCAAGTAGCTTGTTAATTGCCAGTCGTTTTTCCTTATATAATGCGTGTCCTCATGTATGGATGGGAGTTTCCCCCGCACAATAGTGGCGGTCTTGGTATCGCGTGCTATGGTCTTGCCAAAGGTTTGGTACAAGAAGGTGTTGACCTGAGTTTTGTGTTACCTCGAAAGTACCCTGTATCTCAAACAGGGGCTCATATGTTGTTTGCCGATGAGTCCAACCCGCTTGATGGGGCAGAAGCCGAACTTTTTGCTTCGGGGTATATTAATGAAGAACGACTCAAGTTTTTACGGGGACAGTATCCAGAGCTACAGTACGGACCGAGCCTTTACGATGAAGTACTCCGGTATGCAGCACTCTCTCCGCTAGTTGCGTTACGGAGTCGTCCTGATGTAATCCATGCGCACGATTGGCTGTGCTATCCTGCCGGCATTGCTGCAAAGCGTGCGACTGGCGCTCCGCTTGTTGTACATGTACATGCAACCGAGTTTGACAGAGCAGGTTTCAATCAAACAAATCCTATTAATGACATTGAGCGACGAGGTATGCACGAAGCAGATCATATACTCACTGTCTCGGAATATACGAAAAACATTATCGTTAATTACTACGACGTCGATCCAAACAAGGTGACTGTCGTGTACAACGGCATAGATGCGGACGATAAGGTGGTTGTGTCTGCTCTTGAGGGTGATATGAAGCGCCTTAAAGACGCAGGTTGGGGTATCGTACTTTTTGTGGGTCGTCTTACCATGCAGAAAGGTCCTGATTATTTCCTTGAAGCTGCAAAAAAGGTACTCACTCGAAGGCCACAAACATTGTTTGTGGTAGCAGGCTCAGGTGACATGGAACGGCAAATTATTGATCGCGCTGCGTTTCTTGGTATTGGAGACAAGGTTATTTTCACAGGTTTTAAGCGGGACAAAGAGCTTGGACGTTTGTATCAGGTGGCTGACCTTATGGTAATGCCCTCTGTTTCTGAACCTTTTGGACTTGTGCCACTTGAGGCACTTCTTAATGGCACTCCAGTAATTGTTTCTAAACAATCAGGAGTTGCTGAAGTGTTGCGCAACGCACTCAAGGTTGATTTTTGGGATATTGATGAAATGGCAAATAAAATTGCATCCACTCTTGAGCATCCAAGCTTGCGCGAAACGCTTGCTACAGAGGGTGGACGTGAAGTGCGGGCTGCAGTTTGGAGTAAGGTAGCACAACGTTGTATGATGGTCTATAAGAAGCTCGTTAAGTCATTATCACACGTATGAGTGCTATCTGTTTTTATTTTCAAGTACACCAACCACGTCGCATTAAGCGATATCAGTTTTTTGATATAGGAACAGACCACGAGTACTTCAATGATTCTGCAGAGCTTGATACAAACAATGCACGCGTGTTGCGTAAGGTGGCAAACAAATCCTACTTACCTGCGAATGCAGTACTTTTAGAAAATTTGCGTTACCACCCAGAGTTTAAGGTTGCATTTTCTATTTCTGGAATTGCTCTTGAACAATTTGAGGAGTATGCACCTGAGGTTATTGAATCCTTTCAGCGCCTCGTGGATACGGGTCGGGTAGAAATCCTTTCAGAAACGTACTACCATTCACTTTCATTTCTTAAGTCACCTGAAGAGTTTCGTGAACAGGTGCAGATGCATGCGAAAAAAGTTAAGGAACTCTTTGGTGTAAAGCCAGCTGTTTTTCGTAATACCGAGCTTATCTATAGGAATGATATTGCGGAAATGGTAGCAGACATGGGGTACTTGGGTATGCTTGCTGAAGGCGCAGATCATCTCCTTGATTGGCGTAAACCCACCTTTGTCTATCATGCGAAGAATGATCCGACCTTTAAGCTTCTGCTCAAACACTACAAGCTATCAGACGATATTGCATTTCGTTTTTCAAACAAAAGTTGGGAAGAGTGGCCACTCACTGCAGGTAAGTTTGCAAAATGGGTGGACGCCCATAACGGCGATGGGCACGTCATTAATCTTTTTATGGACTACGAGACATTTGGCGAGCATCAATGGGAGGATACCGGTATTTTTAATTTCCTACGAGCTATGCCCGCGGAAGTACTCAAGCATCCTGACAATTCATTTGTGACGCCTACTGAGGCTTTTTCAACGTATGGAAGTGTTGGAGAAATAGATGCACCAAACTACGTGTCATGGGCAGACATGGAACGAGACCTTTCAGCCTGGATGTCAAACTCCATACAACATGACGCATTGAGGGCTTTTTTTGAGCTTGAGTCATTGGTGAAAAAGTCTGGTGATCCTTCTGTTCTTCGCGATTGGCGTCGACTTTCTACATCTGATCACTTCTACTATATGTGTACGAAATGGTTTCAGGATGGTGATGTACACGCGTATTTTAATCCCTATGAATCTCCCTATGAAGCATTTATTGCGTACATGAACGTATTAAATGATTTACGTTTACGTGCACACACTGGTCCAGGTAGAAAGAGATCGGTGTGGGAGACGGTCTCACATAAAGCACGGGGAGTATTACAAGCCATAAAATCGTAGCAACATGACAACAAAGAAAACAAACACACAAGCAACCAAGACGCCAAAGAAAACTGTCGCCAAAAAAGTTGTTGCAAAGAAAGTGGTGAAGAAAGTTGTAAAGAAAACAACAGCAAAAGCTTCACCAGTAAAATCTACCTGTGTCTGCCAAAAGACATGTGCATCAACGCAAGCTTTTTGGGTAAATAATGGACCAGTTGTGACTAGTGTAAAGGATCTTATGAAAGCACTTAAAGAAATGAGTGACGAACAGTATGCGTACCATACCAAACGAGAGGGTAATGATTTTGCAAAATGGGTACAGGATTGCCTTGGTGATTCCGCATCTGCTACAGGGTTAAAGAGTGCGCGAACACGAGTAGGTGCAGTTCGTATTCTTGCCAAAACATGTGCTTGCCTGTAATAGGAGCAGACACGTACAGCACTTTATAATATATATACATGGCACGTTCACTCGTATTAGGTAACGGGAATATGCTTGTCTGTTATGACGAGTGGGGTCAAGTGCGTGACTTTCATTTTCCGTATGTCGGACTCGAGAATCATGTAGGAGAGAAGCTCATGCATAGGATTGGTCTCTACGTTGACGGTGTCATGTATTGGCTTTCCGATGGTGGGTATGTGATAGATATTGAGTATGAAGAGAATACGTTTGTAGCAAGTGTACGTGCTCGACATGACGTTTTGCAACTAGAGCTGCGTTTTTCTGATATCGTATACAACGAGCACGACATCTATGTTCGGCATGTTGAAGTGCATAATTTGGGTTCGGGAGATCGGGCGGTCAAACTTTTTTTTAATCAACAATTTCACATCAGTGAGTCCCGACATGGGGATACTGGGTACTACTCACCAGAACTACATGCCATGGTTCACTATAAAGGCCGACGTGTTTTTTTAATATCTGCAAAAAGTAACGATGCGTTTTTTGATGATTACAGTGTGGGTCTTTTAGGTATAGAAGGTAAAGAAGGTACGTGGCGTGATGCCGAGGATGGTGTCCTTTCCAAGAGTGGTATTGAACATGGAAGCGTTGATTCTGTTATTGGACTATCCCTCTTTATACCAGCAGGTGGCGAGCGCACAGTCTCATACTGGATAGCTGCAGGGGAAACATACCGAAGGGCTGAACGATTTCATCGCGACATCCTGCGACGAGGTCCCGAACATTTGAGAAAAACTACTCGGGATTACTGGAAGGCTTGGATAGATAGAAATGACTTTTCTGAGTGTAATATCGACAAAAAATTTGTAGACTTATACTACCGTTCACTTTTGGTGATGCGTGCACATACTGACAACCGAGGTCCTATTATTGCATCGGGCGACTCCTCAATTCTGCAAAACGGTAGGGATACCTATAACTACTGTTGGCCACGAGATGCTGCATATATTACTTCAGCGTATATACAGTCAGACCATCTTTCTTCGGCAACAAAGTTTATTGATTTTTGTAATGATTTACTTACTGATGATGGGTATCTCTTACACAAATACCGCTCAGATAAGTCTCTGGGAAGTTCATGGCACCCATGGGTGCGTGATGGTCGTGCACAGCCACCTATTCAAGAAGATGAAACTGCAATCACACTCGTGGCACTGCATGAGCATTACAAAGCTTCGCATGATGTTGAATTTTTGGAGCGATTATACAACCCGTACATCCGACGTGTTGCAAACTTTTTATGTAAATATCGTGACAAAAAAACAGGGCTACCTTTACCAAGTCATGATTTGTGGGAAGAACAATTTGGTACGTTTACCTACACTGCATCAAGTGTATATGCAGGACTTGTTGCTGCTGCAGATTTTGCAGGCACACTCGGAAAGGAAGTCGCACGAAGACGATGGCAAACAGCAGCAGATGAAGTTAAGGAAGGTATCATCACCAAATTGATTCATCCCGACGGAAGAGTGATGAAGTCACTTCGTTATACTCATTTTTCACCTGAGGCAGACTATACTGCAGATGCGTCAAGTTTCTATGGTCTGTTTCACTTCGGTGTACTTGGTGTGGATGATCCTATGTTGTACCGAGCATATGAATATATTAAAGATCGCTTAACAGTACATGCAGGTGTTGGAGGTATTGCACGATACGAGGGCGATAAGTATTTTTGCACAAGTGGTGAGATGAGTAATCCTTGGATTATTACAACTCTCTGGTTAGCAGAATATGAGATAGTAAAATCAAAAACCAAGAAAGAGTTACTTGAAGCTGGACGACATCTTCAATGGTCTCTTGATCGAACAAATCATGCAGGTATGCTTTCGGAGCAACTCGATGCAAATACTGGCACTCCAGTATCCGTGATGCCACTTGTTTGGAGTCATGCGCAATATGCAATTACATTTCTCGCGTATGTAAGAAAGCTTGAGGAGTTCGCCATGCGCACACCCCAGAAGTAGAATTCTCATACATGTATATATAACAAGAGCACTGGCAAGTATTCTAGTTTTGTGTAGTATGGTGAGGATATGAGCAAAATATTAATTCGTTTTCTGGCGATAGTACTTGGACTTTTTGTAGCTGCAGAAATAGTCCCAGGCATCACACTTGGCGGAATAGAAGATGCGCTTGTATTTGCTATATTGCTAGCATTGATAAATCTGTTGGTGCGTCCAGTTCTCATAGTATTCACACTTCCTATCACAATTTTGACGTTGGGATTGTTTATTTTTATTCTTAATGCAATACTGTTTCTTTTTGTTGATGTGCTTGTTTCTGGAATAGAAATTGATTCGTTTGTTTCCGCACTTCTTGGATCAATCGTTGTCTCAATCGTCAGCTGGTTTATACAAAAAATAACTTAACAATACACGTATGGCTTTAATTGATGAACATACTATTTATGCGAGTGCGGGACGTGGTGGCGATGGAGTTGTTCGTTGGCTCAGAGAGAAATTTAAACCCAAAGGTGGACCAAATGGGGGTGATGGAGGTAATGGCGGTCATTTCTATATAGAGGCTATACGAGATATTACTGCTTTAAGGAGGGTAATTCGCAAAGATACCTATCAAGCTGAGAACGGATTTCCAGGTTCAAAAAACTCCATGCATGGAGCAAATGGAGAGGATTTTACCCTACAGCTTCCACTAGGTTCGGTGGTTACGAATCTTGAAACGGGAGATGTTGTTGAGCTTACCAGAGATGGTGAAGAGATACGCTTACTGCAAGGAGGAGCGGGAGGCTTCGGAAATGAACACTTTAAGAGCTCTATAAATCAAACTCCGATGGAGGCAACGCAAGGTAAGGAAGGTGAACATGGGAAGTTTCATATAGAATTAAAACTCATAGCAGATGTTGGTTTGGTAGGGTTACCAAATGCAGGGAAGACGAGTCTACTGAACGCACTTACCAACTCAGATGCTCGAGTTGCCGACTACCCGTTCACAACTTTAGATCCAAATCTTGGGGTATATCACAAGTATATTCTGGCTGACATTCCTGGATTAATAGAAGGTGCGTCTGAAGGAAAAGGACTTGGTCACAAATTTTTACGACATATTACTCGTACAAGCGTGATATTGCACTGTATCTCGCTGGAACGCGATAATCCAATACAGGATTATGAAGTGATTCGTAAAGAACTTTCTACCTATCCCGATATAATAGAAAAAAAGGAATATATTATCCTTACAAAAAGTGACACGGTCACAAAGAAGGGTGCTGAGGATATACAGACAATGATTGAAACCAATCTCAACAAAAAAGTTTTAAGTGTTGTTTCAGTCTTAGATGACGATGCAATCAAAAATTTTGGTGATACTTTGATTAAGGTATTACGAGAAGAAAAAACAGAACTGTAGGACGCATCCGTGTTTGAGTAAGTCCTATGAAAGAATAGCTGTACACATTGCGCTTATACGAACTATAGGCTATCGTAGAAGACGATAGCCATTTTTATTACACCACTTATGACAACATATCTTCCAACAATTGGTCTCGAAATACATGCAGAGCTTAAAACAAAAAGTAAGATGTTTTGTGGATGCGCCAATAACCCAGACGAAAGTCACCCAAACAGCTTTATTTGTCCTGTGTGTATGGCACACCCAGGAACACTGCCTGTGGTTAACGAAGTAGCTGTAGAGCAAGTGTTACGCGTAGGAGAGGCTATCAATGGCACTATAGCAACTTTTACTGAGTTTGATAGAAAGAATTATTTTTATCCTGATATACCAAAAAATTATCAGATTAGTCAGTATAAATATCCATTGATAAGCGGTGGCAAGATTGGAGATGTTACAGTAACGAGAATTCATCTAGAAGAGGACACAGCTCGTTCCGTCCACTCAGCTGTAGGGAGCAAGGTAGACTTCAATCGCGCAGGAGTTCCTCTCATGGAGTTAGTAACTGATCCCGTTATCCATGACGCGAAAACCGCAGTCTCTTTTGCTAAAGAATTGCGTCTTGTACTCAAATATTTGGATGCTAGCGATGCAAATCTCGAAAAAGGCGAGATGCGCATTGAAGCGAACATATCGGTTGCACGAGAAGGAGAGGTTTTAGGAACAAAAGTTGAAGTTAAAAATCTCAACTCATTTAAAGCTGTCGAACAAGCAATAGAATTTGAAATTAAACGGCACTTGGAAATGTTAAAACGAGGTGAAAATATTATCCAAGAAACCCGAGGATGGGATGAGAATAAGCAAAAAACTTTTTCGCAGAGAATAAAAGAGGAGTCACACGACTATAGATACTATCCAGATCCCGATATACCAAAATTCTTTCTTGACGAGATACCAAGATTTAACAAGCTTGTTTTGCAAGAGAGTTTGCCTCAGTTGCCTTGGGAGTTACGGAAAATTTATGTAGAAGAGGGAATGAAAGATCAAACAGTTGAGCTTCTCGTTGGAAATCAGGAGCTAAATACCCTGTATCAAAATGTTTTGAAATTTCTTGAAAAGAAAGAAGACAGTGTGCTAACCGCAAACTACCTTACGAGTGATATTATGGGATTGTTGAGTAAACAAAACTATACTGGGAAACAGATAGAAGATATGGATGCAAAAGAGTTTGCGGAACTTATTGGGCTAATCTCAAATAAAATCTTAAGTTCTCGTGGAGCAAAAGATGTTCTAGCTATCTGGGTGCAAGAAGGAGGTAGTCCAAAAGCTATTGCAGAACGTATTAACGTTATCCAGATTTCTGATGATTCAGAATTACAATTAGTAATTACTAGAATAATTTCTGAAAATTCTCTATTAGTTGAAGAATACAAGAAAGGTAAGGATTCAGTCTTACAGTTCTTAATTGGATTAGGCATGAAGGCTACTCGAGGTGCCGCAAATCCTGAGAAACTAACGGATCTACTTAGAAAGGAATTAAAATCATAGTTATAATACGATGTAAAACCACTCTCTCACATAAACGAGAAATGAGAACATGTAATGGTTTTCCACACTACACAAGAGACACCTTCCGTGTAATAGACATATACTTGAAGTATGAGTGAAGGTAATATTCTCATTGAGGGGAAAGAGTACGTTTCTTCAGATAGAGCTGCAAAACTTGTGGGTTATACAAAAGACTATGTAGGCCAGCTCGCTCGTGCAGGTAAAATTGAGGCCAAAAGAATCGGTAGAAGTTGGTATATTGCTCAGGATTCCATCAATAAGCATAAGCTTTCAGTTCATTATATATTGACCAAACCAAAGAAACCAGGAAGAAGAGAAAATGAAAGTGACGAAATATCTAATATATATATAGAAAATTCGTCTGAAGCAAATGCGAAACATGATCATGTTTTACAAGCTGATAATAGCGTGAATGAGAATGCGATACACAATGATGATGAGTTTGACCTTTTGCCAAGGTTGAAGGAAAAGAAGCGTGATGTACTTTTACACACGGATATTCGATTTGAAGAAGTGCATGAGGTACCAGAGACAAAAGTGTTCAGTGATTTTGATATACATAATAATCACGTTAAAAGTATACCCATACGCAAGCCAGTAAAAGAAATAGTACGTGTGCCTTCAAACCATTTACAACAAAAGCAGTTTAAAATCCATGCAACAAGACACATCAAACCATTGGTTGGTGGAATTGTTGTAGACGGTATCCGTAAACCTGATGCAAATCGACATGTACAGTCGTCCTTGCCAAAGAATGTACGAAGAGAAATAGTCCCTAATTCTCACAGATTGCAAAGAAATTTTTCACCTAAACATGAGTTCGAGCAAGAAAACAAGGAGAATTCAAAAGTTGTTCCTGTCATAGGAGCTATCGTTGTCTTTACAATTTTTGTGGTTGTATATATGTTTATCTCAACAAGTTAGGATGTAAGGCCTACACTAAGAAAGCTTCTCAATTCACATACTCTGTTTTGTTTGGTAAGACTTGCACTATTCACACCGTAATTCATTTAATTGAGTGAATTGTTGGTATACTTACCATATGGTAAAAGCTCGTGCAGCACGTTTTTTTGTGTTTGTTCTTTGTGTTTATTTGGCGTGTCAATGTTTTCTTGTCCAAAATATTTCAGCTCAAGAATATGCAACAGTAGCATCACCAGTTTTGGTAGAGGGAGTCGTCCGCAATCGTGACGTGATTTCTTATGGTTCGGAGGAAAACATGTTTCGGGCGAGCAGATCTTTTGCAGATGAATCAATGTTTGGAGTTATTGTAGATGATCCGGTTTTATATATGGAGCCTCAAACACTTCTTGATGAAAGAGCGAGGCCTGTAGTGCGGTACGGAGAGGTATTGGTGAACGTGTCGACACTTGGTGGGGATATAGAAGCGGGAGATATTATAACCACATCTCCCATACCTGGTGTTGCACAAAGAACTGTACCTGTGGATGCCTCATACATACTCGGTTTTGCCCTTGAATCAATGACATTGAACGGGGAACGTATTGAATATGATGGAAAAGAAATACTTTTTGGTACAGTACCCATTACCTTGAGAATTGGCCCATACTTAACACAAGAGGGTGTAGAATTTGTTGCTTCAAATAAAGAGTACATATCAATTATTGAAAACTTAAAAAATAATGAGTCATACAAAGAAGTGGTGTTGGATCAAGATGCCATAAGTGCATTTAAAGTCTTTCGTTACGCGCTTGCGGCGCTGGTAGCTATTACCGCACTTATTGTTTCAGTAAATAGATTTGGTGATACCTTTAAACAAGGGGTGGTGTCTATTGGAAGAAATCCGTTAGCGCGTACTCAAATTCGTTCAATCTTGTTTTGGAACGTCCTACTTATAGTGCTTGTGACAGGCGCCGGGCTGGGTATTGCAGCCGCAATTATTCTAATGCCGTGATGTAAAATATTGTATGAATCAAGCAACGTTAAGTGAAAACATAATGACTTCAAGTACTTTATTTCAAGGATGGGGAACCATAGAAATACTGCTCGGAATGTCTTTGTTTATTTGTGCGGGTTTGCTGTTCGTGCTTATTACGATTATATATCGGCAACGCACACCAACGCTGATGCCTGAGAAAGCTAAAGAAGTACTCATAAATGCTGAAGAAAGGGCCCATGCCATCATTACCGAGGCGAGAATAGAAGCACGGAATTTACGAAGTACAATTGAAAAAGAGAGACTAAAAGCGTTAAGCGAAGATCATCAAGCAGTAGAACGTTTTCTTGATGCCTACAGATTTCAATTGGAAAAAAATATAAAGGAACTTTCATATGGTGTCGAGAAAGAGCATTTGCACGCAACGAGCCGTTTTGTTGAATCACTTCAAAATATTGAAGGGCGTGTCTCACTTAACGCTGATGAAGCGAAGCACAGTATGGATTCTTTTACCAGTCAGTCGAGTACTCTGTTTGAGCGCCTTTCATATGAAATCGAAAACGTTGAGGAGGGTATTCAGCATCTTGCATTAGCCCTTGAAGAAGCTGCGGAAAATGAATCAGATAAAAATGCTCAGATAGTTCGTGAGGAGATGCAGAAAATTGGAAAAGAAACAGCACGTTCAGTTGTTGAAGTGGCAAAAGGTCTCAATGAGGTACTTAAAGTAAATCTTGAAAAGGAATTTAAGTCAATTTCAAAAGAGCTTGGTCAATACCGAGAAGCGCGTATGCGACTTATTAATGAACGTATTCTTGTGCTTATAGAAGAGACGGCGCAGATAGCACTTCAGAAAAAACTCTCGCTGGAAGATCAAGCAGAACTGGTTTACCGCTCGCTGGAAGAAGCCAAACAACGAGGGGTGTTTGTGTAAATAAACAAAAATGTTAGTAAAAATTATTAGTACCATGCTACGCAATACCTATACAACGGATGATTTTATTGAGCGCTTAGGTTTGATGCGTAAATTTTACAACAAACGTTTATTTGCCGATGGAGAGGATGCTGTATTGCGTGATGTGTTACGAGATGATTGTGACGAACGTACGCTTACTGTGCTTGAAAATTGGCTAGAAACATTTACAACGGACAGTATTCAACCTCTTGTTATATATGAAGCACTTGATTCTATACAAGAAGATATGATGGGGTTGCCCGCTGTTACACTGTATGTACCTGTACGCTTTGCCCCTGAGGAGACTGAAAAATTTGGTAAATGGTTTCGTGAGAATATACAACCAAATATTTTGGTTTCATTGCGTATAGACCCTCGGGCAACTGGAGGATGTAGTTTTATTTGGAAAGATGTTTTTTATGATTTTTCACTCAAATATTTTATTGATAAACAACGAGAAGATATTGTAGCTTCTTTTAATAAATACATGCATGCAAAATAATATGCTCCAAAAAGAAGTTGGTCTTGTACGTGCGGTAAAGCATTATCTTGTTTCTATTGAAGGATTACCGTCAGCTAAAGTACATGACATTATCGTAAATGAGGAAGGTAAGCGTGCTCTTGTTACTGCGTTGTCCCATGACGCTGTGGAGGCTATGGTTCTTGATGTGGCAGAAGTACATCCTGGGCAACAATATGAGATGCATCCACAAAAAAACCAACTTTCAATAGGGGAACATCTTTATGGCCGAGTGATTAACGCATTGGGTGATCCTATAGACGCTAAAGGGGGATTCCCACCAAAAAATAAACCCCTCATTCTTGAACGCGAAGCTGGAGATTTAGCACATCGCGAAGGTATATATTCTCAACTTGAGACTGGTTTTTCTATGATCGATACGGTGCTTCCTGTTGGAAAAGGTCAGCGTCAATTGTTAATGGGTTCTGTACGAAGTGGAACTGATATTTTTTGTCAAAAAGTAATAGTAAATCAAACTGGAAACAATAGCGTTTGTATATATACCACCATCGGAAAACCAGCTACCTACGTACGGAGACTGACAGAAAGATTGTTTTCGGGAGCAGCTAGAAATAATACTATTATTGTTGCCACCACTTCAGAAGACCCAGCTCCACTCTCAACCATCGCACCTTCAGTAGCTTTGTACATTGCTGAGCATTTTTGTGATGAAGGAAGAGATGTAATTCTTGTATTTGACGACCTGTATACACATGCAAAATATTTACGGGAAATTGCACTGCTGGAAGGAAATTTGCCAGGCAGAGAGTCATATCCAGGTGATATTTTTTTTCGACAAGCACACCTGATTGAGAGAGCTGGCAATTTTATTGATAAGGGCTCTATAACATTATTTCCTTTGTTGCAAACAGATATTGAAAGTACGACAGATCTTATTGTGACAAATATCATGGGTACCACGGATGGCCACTTTGCGTTTTCTCCTGAGCTTTATGCACGCGGAATCTTTCCTCCAGTCTTGGAAGAAGAGTCGGTAACTCGTGTGGGTAAACATACGCAAAGTATTGTGCAGAAGCAACTCTCAACTGCAAGAAAGAGCAAGAAAGATACACTCAATTTGGAACACAAGTTTCTGAGTCAACTCAGGGAATAATAAGTATGGGTGCGTCAATGCGTGTGTTACTCAATCAAAACGAGAATGAAAGTCTTCCTATTGAAACACAAACCATTCTTCTCTCACTCGTCTTTACTAGTTTTTCATCGGAAAAGGATGCTGCTTTTTTTAGCAAAAATCATGCAGTATTGAGTCGTGCTATAACAGAGAATAAAGAATTTGTGGCACTACGTAAAAGCGTACGAACTGAAAAAAGTTTTGACCAGTTTCTTGGATCCATGGAAAAACAACTTCCATATTTTAAAAAGGTATGTCTAGGATAGGAGAGCAAAAAAGCAGAATAAGTGATATCGAGGCAGCTCGCTATATTACGGGCGCACTTCGTGACATAAGTGCCGTAGAACTGAAAAAACTTCGAAAAAGGTTTGAGCAGAATGACATATTCTATTCTGAGCTTCGAGAACTGTTTCAGTTGGTTTGGCGTATTGCCTCTGCTGATAATAACGACGTTGTTGTAACTAAAAGCACTAAAAGTTTGTATGTTGCCTATACGACTAATCGACATTTTTATGGTTCACTTAATCATGATGTAATGAAAAAATTTATTGCTGGTACGAATGTAAAAGATAGTTGTCTTATTATTGGTGATGTAGGAAAACAGATTTGGATGTCGAATGGGCAAAAAAGACGTGAAGTATCATTTCTTTCGTTTGCGGGAGATGAACCAAATGCCAATGAAAAAAGTGCGCTGATGAAGCAAGTTGAGGAGCATAAACACGTCTATGTTTTCTACCCGGGCTTCACAAGTGTTTTTCATCAAGATGTTGAAATGGTTGATATTACCTATAGACCTACAAAAAAGGCTTCAACTAAAAAGGAGTATGAAGACCTCCCCCAGTACTTATTTGAGCCTGACCTGTCAGAAATGGTTTCATTCTTTAATAATCAGGTACGATACGCGCTTTTTGAACGTTTGTTACTTGAGACGCAAATTTCTCGTGTCGCAGCTCGTCTAGTAAAGATGGATACAGCTGATCAAAATGCACATGATATTATTAAATTAGAAACGCGTACTTTGAGACGAATACGCACATCTTTTTCGAGTAAAAGAATGCTTGAAACTGTAGTAGGGTATATACAATGGCACAACAGACAAACACAACTCATAGGCCAGTAGGTCGCATACGTGATCTACGTGGACAGGTTATCACTATTGTATGTGATAGCCAGTACCGACCCCCACTAAAGGAGCTTCTTTATGTTGAGAAAGATGTTTCTATAAAGTTGGAAACGTATTCATATGAAAATGATAGAGTTTTACGCTGTTTGCTTATGGCAAGTAACGTAGCACTCTCACGAGGAGATAGAGTAATGTCAACAGGACAAGAAATAACTGTTCCTGTTGGAAAAGAGGTTCTCGGGAGAGCAATGGATCTTTTTGGTAATGCAGAAGATGGTAAGGGTCCTATACTTGCAAAATCATGGCGTTCAATACATACAAAAACTGCAGCGATTTCATTTGAAAAGCTTGTTGAAAGAGAATTAGTGGAGACGGGAATCAAGGCTATCGATTTCTTTACCCCAATGCAGCGTGGAGGTAAGATTCTCCTGGTTGGTGGCGCTGGTGTAGGTAAAACCGTTCTTATGTCAGAAATACTTCGAGGTATGATTTCAGCGCACAAAGGGGTCTCAATTTTTGCAGGTATTGGTGAACGTACACGAGAGGGACATGAGCTTTGGAAATGGCTTGATGAAAACAACTTATTGGAAAAAGTTACGATGGTACTTGGAAACATTCATAAAAATGCTGCAGTGCGTTTCCGTACCGCATGGAGCGCATCAACTCTTGCTGAATATTTTAGGGATGAAGAAGCACAGGATGTACTATTTTTCGTGGATAACGTCTACCGCTTTCTTCAGGCAGGAAGTGAGCTTTCAATTCTTGCCGGGGAAATTCCTTCTGAGTTTGGTTACCAGCCAACGTTGCAGTCTGAAATTGCAAGTTTTGAAAGTCGACTAAATAGTACTAATAAAAATTCTGTTACTTCAGTTCAAACTATGTACCTACCAGCAGATGAGCTTTCTGACCCAAGCATTGCAGTTACAGTGCCCCATGTAGATTCAATTGTGATTCTTAATCGGACTATTGCTCAACAAGGCCGGCTTCCAGCTGTTGATTACACTCGCTCGAGAAGTACTCTTTTATCTGAAAACATCATTGGTATGGAGCACTATCGAGCGGTTACAGAGGCAACCGATATCTTGCATCAACATGAAAGGCTTCAACGAATTGTGGCGATTGTAGGTCAAGATGAACTTTCAGAAGAGAACAGGGTTACGTTCGACAGGGCACAAAAAATTCTCAATTATTTGACACAACCTTTTTATACGGCAAAAGTTCAAACAGGAAGAGAAGGGGTATTTGTTACACGAGCACAGACTGTTGCTGACATACGGAGCATTCTTAACGGAGACGTTGATACGGTACCCGCAAACAGTTTTCTCTATATAGGTAGTTTAGCTGACCTCAAGAAAATCTAAACCACATATGATAGAAACAGAGAAAGAAAAAATTCTTCAGGTGCGCATAAATAAAGCAACAGAGGTTGTGTGGGAGGGAGAAGCATTGTCTGTTTCGTCTAGAAATGCAAAAGGAGAATTTGATATTTTAGGAATGCACTCAAATTTTATTTGTCTTGTGCGTGATGACCCTATAAAAATCATACAACTCGACGGGACGTCGAATACATATAATTTCAAACAATCAGTACTATTTGTTAATAATAATACAGTTAAAATTTATTCAAATATTGAATAAATGTTGTCTATACGAGATATTATATGGCTAAAATATGTAATATCTCGCGTATACCACTGGATTAAATAAAAATTGGTATATTTTTTTGTAACGTATTACTTCTGGAGGGATTTTTTTGATGGAAACTTTTAAGTAATCTAACAAGCATTATATTTGTGATTATGTTTGTTTATATTTATATAGATTTTCAGGGTTAATTAGTTATTGTTTTTTCTTTTTTTCTTCTTTTTTCCTCCCACTTCTCCTCTCTTTTCCACCTCAGTATATCCACATATTTTGTGAACGCATTTACCTAATTTGGGAGTGCTTCACGGTATACTTTAAGTACAAAGATTTGGTCTAATTTGTC
>LCCS01000023.1 GCA_000998045.1 Parcubacteria group bacterium GW2011_GWD2_42_14 | reverse complement strand
TTAAACTTTCAACATTTAACTTTTAACTCATCAATCTTTTGGTCTCAAAAGTGGAAACATAACCACGTCGCGCAGATTTTTTTGTTGTGTAAGGAGTGCTACTATCCTCTCAAGTCCCATTCCCCACCCAGAGATAGGAGGCATACCATATTCCATAGCCTCTACATAATCATCATCCTTGGTCATTGCGTCTTCATCCCCGCCAAGTTTCGCCTTGGTTTGAAAATCAAAACGTTCGTTCTGGTCTATAGGATCAATAAGCTCGCTATATGCATTAAGTATTTCCCAACCGTTTATGACAAGCTGGAAGCGGTCAACTATGAGTGGGTTAGCGTCATTCTTGCGTGCGAGGGGTGAAAGGTCTAGGGGATGGTTTATTAAAAACACAGGTTTCACTAACTTGGGTCGTGACACTTTCTTGTAGAGTGAATCAATAAGATTGCCTCTACCAAGTTTTTCAATATCTATGATGTTAATACCTTTCTTTTTAATCTCCTCTCGTAGATCTTCTGCTCTCGGAAATGTGTCAATATCAATACTGCAATCTTGAAGTAAGAGCTCTCGGAAAGACACTTTCTGCCATGGACCACTAAAGTCGACATCTACTAACTCCTCATCCTTGTTATATATTTGTATTACAAGATTTCCCTTCAGTTTTTGTATTACTTCAGTCAACATCTTCTCCGTAAACCGCATGTTGTCTTCAAAATCCCAGTAGGCAGCATAATGTTCTATCATCGTAAACTCCTGCAGATGACTTGAGTCCATACCTTCATTGCGGAATACGCGGGCTACTTCAAAAATCTTGTCAAAACCACCAACAATAGCTTCCTTGAGGAAAAGTTCAGGTGCAATACGAAGGAACACGTCAAGATCGAGAGCGTTGTAGTGTGTTGTAAATGGTTTTGCCAAAGCACCAGAAGCAGTATTGGAAAGTACAGGAGTATCTATTTCCAGAAAACCGTTTTCTACATAAAATTTTCTGAGTTCCCAGATAAAATCACTTCTGAATTTAAAACGATCAAAGGTTTCTTTGTTAGTGATGAGGTCGAGGTACCGTTTGCGATATATTGTTTCTATATCTTTAAGCCCGTGCCATTTCTCTGGAAGTGCTCGAAGTGCTTTGCTTAGAAACGTGTATGACTTCACTAGTACAGAAAGTTCACCCTTTTGCGTTGTGAATATTTCACCCTCGACGCCTACAAAGTCTCCAATACTGAGAATTGCAAAAAAGTTTTTGTATGTTTCTTGATCTACCTCACCAACCTTGAGTACTAGTTGTATCTTTCCTGAAAAATCTTGGAGTTGACAAAACCCCATCTTTCCCATGTTACGAGAAAGAATGATTCTTCCTGCAACACGTACATTAGGGGTGGCTACAGCAAGGTTTCGTGCTTCGTTAATAGTGTGCGTCCTTTCGTACTTACTCGCATATGGTGCCATACCAAGTTCCTTGATAAGTTCAAGTTTCTTGATGCGGTCAGCCCTTTCTTCAGGTTTCCGTTCCTGACTGTGTTCAGTTTCCATAGATACGATTATACAGCAATTAAGTTAAATGTTGAAAGTTTAAAGTTAAAAGTAAGACGAATTCGCTTCGTCGTCACGGGTAAAAGTTCTGAGTAATGAGTACAATCTATAATATGCTTAATCTGCGACCGCAGAATAAGCATAGATGATTCTTCCACTGAAACAGCTTCCCTCTTCACTAAAGTAAAGCCCCTCCCTCCGCTTCTAAGGAAGCTACGGTAGTTAACGGACGACTCAATGAGAATTACGTAACTAATACTAGTGGAGATACTAGAATTAATTATCTAGATAGTAAAACGTGTTTTTTTCTATCGCCTCAAACGATTTGCGGACACGCTTGCCCAGTTTTGGGTTGGAGAGTAATGGAATAGCTTCTTCTTTTTCAAAAAAACGATATTCAGTTAGTTCATCTTCTTGGAGTGAGATGTTCTCAATTTGCTCTTGAATCAGTATCCCTCCATAAAACATAAACTGTAATGATTCAGTTTTGTGTCCACTTCCAGAGTAATAGCCAAGACATACCAAGGAGAGGGTTTCTTTGGAAATAGTAAGATTAAGTTCCTCTTTTACCTCGCGGAGTGCGCCCTGAAGTGGAGACTCATGTGCATCAACTACTCCTCCAGGGATTCCCCATCCATCCTTATAACTCATTTTTACTAATAGGACTTTTTGTTCTTCGTTGAGAAATATAACTCCTGCGCCCATTCGCTTTCGTGGCAATGATGCATAAAATTCTTCTTCAGATAATTTTTCTTTCATAGAAATAATTGGAATACCTTATTATATACATAAACTGCTATACTGCATCCATGAACTTGGCAAGAAAATCATCAATACGTATATTGCTTTTGGGTGGGATTTTTCTTGGACTTCTCTTTTCAATCATATTTTTTGTTTCGTATAGTGTAGATAAAAAAATAATTCGAGAGTACACGGCACTCGAATCGGAAGTCACCTACGACAGGACAGGAGAGGTGGTACGCATAGCTCTGAATCCAGACGAGCAGGTATGCATGTTTGCCACAACATACCCAAAGCAACTTTCTTCGCTCGTGTTGCGCAAGGAAGACGACTGGTTTTACTATCACCCCGGGGTGCACGTATTTCGCCTCATGAGCGTTGCGATTGATTATCTAAACAGTAGCCCTCATGGAGGAGCAAGTACCATAACCCAGCAACTTGGAAAAACATTACTTCATGCCACGAGCGAACGAACTTTTACTAATAAACTGTATGAACTTGGTGTTGCTTTCGTTCTTGAACTTTACCACTCAAAAGACGACATATTGGTGATGTACCTTAATACCGTTCCTTTGGGTGGAAATATTCAAGGTTTCCCTGCAGCTGCACGAGCGTACTTTGGTAAACAAGTCGCGGAGCTTAATGAGAATGAGGTCCTCCAGCTTATGTCCGCGCTTTCAAACCCCAACAGCGCTCGTCCTCTTACGGACGCTAATTTTACTGAAGCGCTAGCGCTCGCTCAATCACTTGGCACAGTCATGCCGTTACAAACCGAAAGCATCACGAAAGATAGTGGCACTTGGCTTGAACTTACGGATTTACTTGAAGGATGCGTATCTTGTACTGCGACAATAGATATAGATCTCACTGAGCGTATTAGAAACATTCTTGCAAATCACATTGAACGAGGAGAGCAGTATGGCAGTACTCACGGTGCCGTTGCAGTAGTAGATGTACGCACGGGTGAGATACTGGCTCTTGTCGGATCTCCGTCTCCCGATACTGAAGCTGAAGGAATGCGTATCAATATGGCCCTTGAGACCCGACCTATTGGAAGTACCATTAAACCTTTTCTCTACCTGCTCGGCTTCACAAAAGGACTGCGTCCCTACACCCTTGTGGAAGACAGGGAATATAAGTATGAAATTGAAACAGGATTTCCCCTCTATCCTAAGAACTATGATGGGAAGTACCGAGGTACCGTCACCCTTGAAGAGTCTCTTGCAAATAGTCTTAATGTGCCTACGGTAGAGGTGCAACGATTTATTACCCTACCCGAGACCTATGCATACCTTGAAAGAGTATTGGGCTTTTCTCCCCGTCAATCTTGGGACTCGTATGCGTACGGCATCGCTCTTGGAGGTCTAGAACTAGACTTGGTAACACTCACCCACTCGTTTACAGCTCTCGCAAATCGTGGAACTCTACACCGTCTTGTCTCTGCACATACCAAGGATGGTACCCCGCACTACTTCACCCCACCACATTCTGTTTTGCATGAAGACACGGTAATTGCAAATCCCGATGAAGTTGCGCTTGTAAATTCCATATTGACAGACCGTACAGCAGGCGTGGAGCAGTTTGGAATTTCTGGAAGCTTACAACTCTCGCGAGGTGGATATGGTGTCAAAACAGGAACTTCGAGAGACTACCATGACAGCTGGACTGTTGGGTACACAGGTGATTTTGCAGTCGGAGTATGGCTCGGTAATGTAAAAAATACTCCTATGAATATGGTCTCAGGTTCTACGGGTGCGGGAATGGTGTGGCATGATGTCATGGAGCTTATGTTCACGACACCATATGATCATCACACATCTATTGACCTTTCATCCTTGGTTACTATTCCAAACGAGCGCGGACACTCATGGGGTCTTGCGTCAGATAATGTAGAAGTAGCAAGAACATTACTTGAAAGTAATGCATTGATTCTCTTCCCTCACGATTTGGATACTTTTTTATTTTCCGACGGTATGCGCGTACCTCTTACTGCTCGAGTTGACGCCGTTTGGTCTATTGAAGGAAATGAACTTACTGAGGATGCGTGGTACCCTTCGCAGGTGGGTACGTATACTATTACCGCTCATACAGGTACACAAGAAGAGCAAATAACCGTCAGAATTGTTAGTGAACCTACTAGGGTTCCGCAATAGTAAATGAGCTACCATTAGTACGCCCATACACTTCTGGGGTGTACATTTCTTGTACTACAGCAGGCATGTGACGATAGGTGCCTGGGATAAGAGCTCGAAGTGTATACTCGTACACATAAGTACCCGGCTGGACTTCTTCCGTAAAGGTAAACACTCTATCATCATGCATTTCCTCATACGTCGTCGGCCACATGCGTAACCCGGGCTCTGGATCATACCAAGGAACCTCTGCTACCTCTTCATAAACCTCTCCATTGTCGTCAAAGTTCAAATCTCTAGATTCTTCTGTAGCAAATTTGAAGTTCACTAACTCAAATCCTGCTGGTATATAACTTTCCACACTTACTGCACGCGATGTTCTTGGTACAGTAATTTCGAGTTTGCCAGTAATGATGTCCCCAACATTCGCCTCTTCTATAACTTCGGTTGTTCCATGTTTTGTAAGTACTCGTTCAATAGTAAATCCTTCATCACGAGGAGGTACCAAGTCAGGTGGCAATGCATATCTGAGTTGCATGTCATAGTACACGGTCTCTGGCTTTGTCTCCTCAGATTTTTTTATGGTTATGTGGTGAATTTTCTCACGGACAAACTCTGAGATTGGAAAAGTATACGTCAAAGAATCAAAAAGTGTTTGCGGTGTGACACGGTGTGTAGCTACTGAAGTTGAACCTTGGAAAAGTTCAAGTAGATATGACGCACGGTTTTCTTCTCGTTGCTCCGCGAGACGGAGTACGGTATCAAGTACGGTATAGGTAGCATTGGTGGAACCCCAACCACCATCGGCTTGTTTGCTTACCATAAGCCATCTCAACATGGTATCAAGCGCAACATGTTCCCCACCTCTCTGTGTGATGGCTCGAAGAAGCAATGCTGTGTTTTTTTCATTGCTCTCAAACCAGCTGTATGAGGCATGTGCCCCACTTGTCACAAACGCACCTCGAGCATCTAACGTGAGTCTGTTTTGTAATGCGGAATAATACGTTTCAGCAATAGCGTCAGGATATGGGCCTTCGTACGTTGCTATTGCAAGGTATCCCAAAGCGGTTGATGACAGTTGTTCGAGCATGAGTTTGTTATTGGCTAGAGCAATTACTCGGGGAGCAATTTCCTGCTTGTTTTCAATAGGTACATAGGGAGAAGAATATGCATATGCGATACGTGCCACAAGATCTTCAGAATTGTACTGTTGACTACGTGCAAATTCACTCGAAATATAGTTTGTTGCACGGTTAAATACTTCGTCGGGTACGGTGAACCCTGTCTCCCTCAACGTTGTGAGTGCCGTAACCACCTCTACGGTGAGGTACATACTTGCAGGAGAGCCACTGTAAAACGAAAATCCTCCGTCTCCTGTTTGTCGCCCTAAGAGTTCAGCAAGATCTGTCTCAATGGAATCATCAACAGAGTATGCTGGATCATCAAAAACCTGGCTAGTTACTTTCGCTACTACCTCTTTGTCATAGAGGTCATTCATTCGACGTATTGTCGCAAGTGATGCAAGCCTGCTTGCTATCTGCTCCGTACATTCATACGGATAGCGCGACATAACAGAAATAGCACTAAGGAGCGACGTTACGAGTGTTGGTTGTGCTCGTACAATGAGTTCACCTTGGTTTTCAAGAACGTAGTCTGGTATATATACAGACTCTGATATAGAACCATTCTTTGTCATTCCTGCGGTGGCAGTAACTTCATAGGTTATATCTTCAAGAATAGGTATACGTTGCTCCACAACGTCTTTTAAATCATCACTTTCTGTAAAGAAAGTAACAAGGTGACTTCCCTTGGTTATATCCTGTGGTGCATGTGTAGCAAAGTATACTGTTTTTTGTGAATTAGCATCTACTCGTACTGATTTTGCTTTCGTATCGATTATGGTAAGTGTGGCTGACTCAATGTGTGCAAGAGTTGTAATGTCTTTATCGGTATTATTGGCTACCTGTATACCAAGCCACATGGTATCACCAGGTACGACGAACCTAGGTCGTTGAGGAATAGCCATAAGATTTTTCTTCGTGGTAAATTCCAAGTACGAAACGCCAAGCTTTGTATCTTGAGTTACGCCTAGTGACTCTATTTGCCATGTCGTAAGATTATCAGGTAAGACAAAGCTCACTGTCGCTTCTCCCTCCGCATTTGTTACGACACTTGCCTCCCAGTATGCTGTGTCTTTAAATATTCCTCGTTTGCGAGTCTCGAGATCTTCACTATCTCCTCCTCCACCTTTAGTTCCTGTGGGAATTTCTTGTTCAATAAGCATATTCTTCGCACTGTGCGAAGTAGAAATACCAAGAGGCAAACTACCATAAAAGAAACTTACAGGGTCTTTTTTCGGATTACCCATGAGCGCAAGAACAGACATGTCAACAATAGCGAGTGACACATCCGCGGACACAGGTGCTCCTGTTTGGTCGGTGGTTTTAACAGTAAGTACCACTTCTTCTCCCGGAAAGTATGACTGCTTACTCGGTACTGCTTCTATAGTAAGTTCGTAGTCACTACTATCTGTGCGAATTTCAGTCGAACCGTACTTCACCTCTGGTCCCGGACCAAGGAGAAGTACACTCGCATACACAGAAGGAGCGTACGTTTTCTGTATCGGAAACTTCTGTGTACCAATAGAGCTCGTAACTCGCTGAATCCAATACTCGTAAATAGCACCTCGCTCAACAGTAATGAGCGCACGTGCGTCTGCATAAGGTGATTCAAAAACAACCGTCGCTTCCTCACCCGTCGAGTAGTTTGGCTTATCTGTTTTTACAGCAAGCGCTTCATTGTTGGTAGGACGAACATCGGTAGTACCTTTTCCCGACACATACAGTTCTGTCAATGACGTTATGGTGTTGCCGTCTGTATCCTTGCCAGTAAGTGTGAGCTCATAGACCCCGGGTTGTGTAAAGGTTACATTTTCTGTTGCATCTCCTGTGTTGCTTGTGTGTACCGTACGTGTTTCCATGAGCGTTTTCTTTTCTTCTGAATGCCAGTAGTACCCACCATCAACTTCTTGACGTCGGTACGAGACCCATTCGACACGAGTGACATGTAAGGATAAGTCAGTAACTGCTCGTGGTACTCCTTGTGTATCAACACTCTTCATGCGCACCCCTAGTGGTTCATCTTGTATAGCTACATATTTGTCAGTTTTAATACCGAGGTAATACGCACCTCTATGCACAACAACAGTGTTTTGTCCTGTGACTTGCTTGCCGTTTGCGTCGGTTACTCGAGCTATAACGGTAAAGAGTTTGCTCCCTGTTTCCTCTGGTTTTTCAAAGTAAGTATCAAACGTGAGTGGTACTTCTATGAAAGCCTTACCATCCTCGTCAAGTGTTACGGTAGCTCGAGTTATAAACTCATCACCATATCCACACCAATAGCATCTATACCAACCACTTCCAAATGAGAAATACTCATCGGTATAGCGGTCAAAGTGATAATCTTGTGCAAGTACGGTGTACTCTAGCTCGCCACCTGCTACCGGCATATCAAAGTAGTAGCGAGCATCCACTCCTAATTTGGCAGTTTCTCCCGCAATGTATTCAGACGCTTCTGTGTCCACCTCAACCTTGAAAGGTGCTCCTACATATTCTTCTACGTCGAACCACCCATATCCCTCAAAAGTGGAAATACTGTATCGCCCTAGTGGGGCATCTTTCGGTAATTCTATAGAAAGGTTAAACGTACCATACAAGGATACCGGTACGGTTTGTGTCGAGATAGTGTCATTGCGACTATCCACTATTTTCACCGTGGCATTGTAGGTGTTTGCTGTGTTCCACTTATTGTCATACCCAACCCTATCGATGCCTTTTATTTGTACAGTGTCACCTGGGCGATAGATAGGTCTGTCGGTGTAGAGATATGTCGCTGATTGTGTTCCGATATTCCAATTATATGCAAGCGTGTCCATTGCAGCAGAAACAACCGCGGTGTCACCACCCAGGGTCACGACGGCGCCACGTGTATTCTCGTGTGCAGAGAGCTGTGCGATACCTTCAATATTTGTAGTTTGCTTTTCAGTACTTACTACATTCTTACCTGCAAAAGTTTCAACCGTTGCCCCGTATACTGGTTCAAGCGATTTTGCCTGCAATACCCAATAGAGATTATTGCCGGTAACTTTTGCCCCGCGCGTGGGAGGCGTGTATTCATTGGTATACCAATCAAGTCTTTTTTCTCCCACAGTAAAGTTTGAAACAGAAAGTAAGGTTCGGTCAAACAATTGTTCACCTCTTTCATTCCTGTAGTTTGGATGAGTGAACGTAATTATGTAGTGACCACGTGCGTCTTCGAAGTGGTCAGCAACATCGAAGTGGAAATAGTTATTCACCCAGTATGTATCAGGTAAATCAACTGTTACTTCCTTCGTTGTCTCGCACATAGATGCTGAGGGCTTGGCATCGTTGTCAGTGTCATTATCAAGAATTCGCAAAAAATCATTAGCGTCAACTTTACAGATATGTACCTGTACATAGGGTAAGTTTTCTACACCGTAGGTTAGTCGGGATTTTCCTGGTACGGTTACGTTGTAATATTTCTGGAGGTTATAAAATCGGGTATATTTGCTTGACGCAGATCCTGTTGTGAAATGTAAGTCACGTTGGGCTCGTGCACCAAACTCGTCCTCAAGTGATAGCTTGAGCAAATATTTTGTATAAGGATGTATTCCATACCTGATTGTAGTTTGAAATTCACCTGTGCTACAAATCGGTTTCCAATAATCTGAAGTAATTCTTTCAGAGTTTCTCCACAAGTCATTTGGAAAAACAACATAACCCTCTGTAGTGAGTGTATTTCGAATTGATTCAGGTCGTTTGAGGGGTGTGTTACTGCAGATAGTCAGATCAGTAAGACTCGCATCACTCGAACCATCGCTTGGGACCGTTCTATGTACCTCTAGAGTAGGGAAACTTGTTACAGAATATTCTAGTGGTTTTGCGTTAAGTATGTACCCATCCTCACTCGTGATTTTCTCAAAAACAAGTGTGCTTGATTGACTTGGTTGATACGTGTCGGGATTTACTCGCAACAAAAGTTGATTCTTGTCTTCTACTTCCTCACAATCTTGAGAATCCTTCTTGTATATAACTGCTCCATCAGCATCGAACTTGCACGCTGTTCCATACCGTACTTCATCTAATCTATGCAACGTGACGTTTGTTTTTGAGATATCAATCGGTTCTTGAAAATACACAGCAAGTGCACCTTGCGGATCAAAGAAGTCAGGACCTACATGATTTGAACGATCAGATTTTGCTTGCACCGATGACACTACCGCGGGTATGGTGTACGACCAAGTAAACACTTCGTTGAGGGGGATGTCACCCTCCAGTGGGTACATTGTTTTGATTTCTATGTTATAGGTTGATTCAAAATCCCATAAACCTTCACGACCATGAGTATCTTCGTACGGACGTATAAGAATTTTTGTTTTGTCGTATTTTGCATCAGAACCAAAGAAAACAAGTCCCAAGAAGCCTCTTTTTTTCTCTTCTTGTTGTTTTGCATACTCAATACGTATCTTTTTCTTTTCTCCATTTTGTGTAAGGACTACTTTCTCCGCGGTACGTTCTAGATCAACATCTTGGTTAAAACGTATTTCAAGAGGTTGATTAAATCGAACCATAGGAGCTACAGGGTGATGCTTTAAGGTGCGTGTAGTAAATGAATGTGTAAAACCTTTTACTGGTACACCATCGAGCGAACGAAATCCTTCATTGACTGTTACGGTATACTTTGTCGCACGTTGTAAATCTTCTTTAGGAATGAATTGAAGCAAACGGGTGCTTTTCCATTTCCATACACCATCGACGTCGGGCTCTAATTTGACCGGTACTGTTTCTTTATCTAACTCGTCACGAGTACTGAGTGGTACCATGGGTCTGTTAAATACAACAGAAATTTTTGTGTCTTCGTGCACCTCGGTATCTGAAGTGGGCAGTATAGAAACTACTGAGGGGTCCTCAGCAACTTTAAAGTCAGCACCTATTGTGACTTCATTGTAGGTAAGGGCTACATTGTAGTAAGAACCTATCTGAGGCAGTTCGTGAGGTTTAAAGAGCAAAATGTTTTCTTGATCAGACTCTATAAAATCACCTTGAAGTTCTGGAACGAACTGTACTTGTTCGCTTGTAACTGAACCTGCTTCTTCAGGGATAGAAATAGGAAGTATTGCACTTTGAGAAATAGAGTCTGGAACAAGGCGGTAGCTACCACTATATGTGAGCCAGAGCGGGTCACGTGCAAACTCAAAAACAAGTCTCACAACAGTAAACACCACAAGCACCAACACCAATCCGGCAAAAATGTAATGCTCTTTCCGCCAGTGTGCTTTTGCGTAGCTTTTTACCTGTTCAAGTTTAGTACGAAACAGTTGAGTAGTATTACGTAGCTTACTACGCAGAGTGTTAAGAAGAGTACGCGATACAACAGGTGTAACCACACTTTCGTTTGAAATTGTTTCGGAATGGTTCTCCCCAGACTCATCCATGATTTGAGTATACTAGGAGATGTGTGTAGAAACTAAAGAGTTATTAACTAGTATTTTGTTTTTATTTAAGAAATAAAAAAGCGCAGGTTTTGATGCGCCCACTCTTTTGCGTACGCTACACCTATACGTGGTGCTGAAGAAATATTTCTCCTTTGAAGTGTATGCGGTCGTGCTTCCACCCATATACCAGTTTTCCTACCAAGCGCTTTACCATTAATATTCCGGGTGATATGCATGGCTTTTGTAAGTTTGCCGGGCCCGTCGTACATACCTACTCCACGGATAAGAACCGCCGCAGGGTAATCCATCTCACCCGTTACAATATTAAGCATTTCGTACATACCATAGATAAGGTATACGTATAGTGTGCCCGCCTTTTGAAACATCACCTCAGTACGGGGGGTTCTGCCTTTCGATGCGTGACTAGCGAGGTCATGGGGGCCAACGTAAGCTTCTGTCTCTCGAATTTCATGACGTTCTACATGGCCGTTTACTACCACACAGAGCGTACAGCCAAGAAGCTCTTGTGCAACAAGTTCGGCAGGTCGATTAAAAAAAGCATGGGTGAGTAATTTTGTCATGAAGTACCACTTGTAGTTCATCCTAACAAAGTATACGGCTGTGTAAATGATACACGATGTGATGAGACCTCGTCGATTAAGCTAAAAAATCAATTTTTCAGAAAATTATTTTTTAACTCGTAGCTTGAAAAATACAACAGTTGCGACGATGGCACCGAGCGTGTCTGCCAGCATATCTTTCTGTGCATCCCAAATATCTCCTTGACTTCCTAGGTACGCCAGTCCTGCTTCAGGACTCGTAGTCGCCGCATATACCCACTCTATGAGTTCGTAGCTCATAGCAATGGTGGCTATAGCAAAGACCGGATAGGTAAATAAGAGAAATTTACTTTTGACAAGTTCTTTCGTATATAATAATTCCGCGATAGCAAACGCGTAAAATCCTACGGAAAAATGCGCGATGCGATCAAAGTGATTTCTGGAGAAGTTGAAAAGTTCGGTTACATAACCAAACGGTACTTCCGCAAAGGTGTAGTGTCCTCCTACGGTGTGTAGGTATATGAGTACAAACATTAAACCATACGCGGTGTTTGAAAAACGAATATGCTTAGCATAGAGAATAAGAACGACCGCTATAAGTATCCATACAGTGAGGTTTTCCACAAACCACGTGGGTCTATCTACAGGATTAATAGCAAGCACGAGAAACAAAAAGAAGTAAATACCTAAAAGCACTTGTAAAAATTTATTTTGCATAATACTGAAAGTATACAACTATTTACATAACCTATCGACAGGTTTGCAGAACAAGTATGGAGTGTGTTGTTACTCGCTTTACGCAGAACTCGCTATTCGGTAACTCGTTCACTCCACCGTTACAGACTTTGCGAGGTTCCTTGGTCTATCGACATTGAAACCCTTCGCTACACCGGTGTAGTAGGCAAAAAGTTGCAGTGGCACTGCAGATAGAATGGGTGTAAGCATTTCAAGAGTCTGGGGTATATAAATAATGTCACTAATGATGTCAGTAAGCCGTATATCTCCTTCTGTTGCAATAGCCAGCACTTTCCCTTTGCGCGCTTTTATCTCCTCAATATTTGAAAGCATTTTCTCGTACACACTATCATGAGGAGCAATAGCAAGTGTCGGAAATTCTGTGTCTATCATGGCGATAGGACCATGCTTCATCTCTCCTGCACCACACCCTTCAGCATGTATGTACGAGATTTCTTTAAGCTTGAGTGCACCTTCAAAGGCAATAGGATAGTTATACTTGCGACCCATGTAGAGAAAATCTCGACTGCCAGCGTACTTTTGCGCTAAGCTGTATATCAATTCCCTTTGATCAAGTACTGACTGTATCTTCTCAGGAAGAAGCTTGAGTTCCTTGGTAATATTCCTACCGACGTCGATACTCATACCCCGCTGGCGTCCGAGATGTACGGTAAGCAGAGCAAGTGCAGTAAGTTGTGATATAAACGCCTTGGTTGAGGCTACCCCTATTTCCGGCCCTGCGTGGTTATAGATACCGGCATCCGTTTCCCGCGCAATAGTTGAACCAACTGCATTTACTATTCCCAGCGTAAGTGCTCCTTTGCGTTTTGCTTCACGTATGGCTTCCAGTGTGTCTGCGGTCTCTCCAGACTGTGATACAGCGAGTAGAACAGTGTGTTTGTCTACGGGAGCGTTTCTATATCGAAATTCTGAACCTATTTCTACTTCGACAGGTATACCTGCGTATTCCTCCAGCATATATTCTCCTACAAGTCCTGCATAATAAGCAGTACCACACCCGACAATAATGATTCTTTCTATCGTACGTAGTTGTTCATTTACGGCATCTAGACCGCCAAGTTTGACGAGACCCTTTTCAGGGACAAGTCTTCCCCGAATAGTGTTTTCGATAACCTGTGGACCCTCCATTATTTCTTTGAGCATAAAGTGCTCATAGCCATCTTTCTTTACTTGCTCAACATCAAAATCAAGTACTTGTTTTTTTCGAATCACTTCAACATCTGTATACGTGCGTATTCGATAATTTTGTGGGGTAAGAACAGCAATATCTCCGTCACGTAGATAGACAACATCCTTTGTGTGACGCAGAAGTGGTGAGGCGTCTGATGCAATGAAATATTTGTTTATCCCAATACCAAGTACCACAGGTGCGCCGAGACGTGCGGCTATGATTTTTTCTGGATCACCCTTATACGACACCGCTATGCCGTATGTTCCTTTCACTTCATGCAATGATGCAACAACTGCAAGCTCAAAGTCTTCTGTCTCTTTAAGTTGATGTTCTATGAGGTGTGCAAGTACTTCTGTGTCGGTTGCGGATCGAAATGTGTGACCAAGTGATATAAGTTTTTCTTTAAGCTCTTTGTAATTTTCGATAATTCCGTTGTGTACCACATATATCGTATCGCTACAGTCAACATGCGGATGAGCGTTTACTTCAGTCGGTTCACCGTGTGTTGCCCAGCGCAAATGCGCTATTCCGCTTGTACCTACCATTGTGCTTGTAATTTTCTTTTTAAGCTCCTGAACTGCACCGACTGATTTTACAATACCAGCATTAGGTATATATATACCCACAGAGTCATACCCACGATACTCGAGCGACTGTAGTCCATCTAGAAGTATGGGCAATGATTCTTTGTTTCCTGTATATGCAAATATTCCACACATAATAGTTATAATTAGAGATGTAATGTAAAGCGAGTACTTAGTTCTGAGTTACGAGGTTATGACTAATAAGAAAGTCGAAGCTAATTATTAGAACTGACGTATACAATAAAAAGTTACAAGATTATACAGTCACTTTGTAAAACTTGAGTCGCTTAAAAAGTACTTCTGTAAGTATGTATCATGAACCTGAAATATTGATGAAATTACTGTACCTGCCCTACAAAGACGACATAGTTTTTCCCATATTTCTTTGCACATTTCGGACAGGTGGTATACCACTGGTACGTTTTCAGCAGGATGTTTCCTGATTCTTGGACATAGTGCTTAAAATCTTTATCCCATGCACCAACTTCTTTAAATGTACCTTCATACACTCTGGATATATATTTTCCACTCATAGCAATATTTTCAGAATCCGTAACTTCCCTGTCTACCGCAGTGTACAAATTCATGTTCCATAGTGACGTGTGTTCAGCCAACCACATGCCATCCAGTACTTTGGAGTTTGATTTTTCTATAGCGACACTGGACCTTTTCATAACCGCACCAAAATTCACCGGCATATAAAACAGTGTGAAAACCGTGTCTTTAATAAATTTTTTGTTTTCCCATTCAAATGTTTTTCCATCCCATTGTGATGGATGAAATGGAGGACAACATTCAAAATCATTTTCGGCTTTAGTCATAGGTATATTTCATCATACATATAGTATCTACGCTTTATGTTATCCACTTATCATTTCTAAGACTATTTTGAAAATGAAATATATTGAAGCATTTCAAGGAAGTCTTGTCTTACAACAGAGTCAGAGTTGTCGTAAGAGCCCGTAATTAAGTATATTTTTTCATTATTGCTCGCCAGTATGGTGTCGTTTTGGTAAAGACCATCAGTAGTATAACGAACTGCAGGAACGCCATTAAATTCTTTTTCCTCAATTGCAGTTCGGGCAAGGTCAACATTTGAAAGTGTTGGATTAGCTTTTACCCACTCAAGAGGGGTGAGCTTGGCAGGATTCGAAAAAATTTGAAATGATATTGCGGGTGGACCCTCTCCAGGAACTTCAGTAGCTAAAAGTTCCTCATGCTCACTTTTGTTAACAAGAACCATGTTTGCTAAAGATATCGGATCCGCGCTTGTCGTACTTTGTGGAATAAGTACGTATCCATCTGGAGCAGTCCGGTATTGGAAGAAAAGTCCAAGATTTTCATTCTCATATTGTTCCCACACCATTCCGTCTTCTTCTACAGTATTATTGTCAGCTTGTTTTTCGTTATATATGTACGAGTTCAAAGCATACAAGCCACCTACGAAGAAGGTTACCAAAATTATCACAATTAGAAATATTTTCATACTTTAATATGTTATCTTCAACAATTATTATACTACATCAGAGAAGCCAACTTACGTACAGTATTTACGTTTCGTACGGTCATGTGCTTGTAGAGCAATGTCCCTATAAGTTTATGTATACCGCTTTTTGCATAATTTTTCTTTTTTAAACTCCAAATAATTGCTCCACGTACGTATATAAGATTGTCAATCTGAGGTGTTATGGAAAGAAGAGATACCGTTTTCTTGTTATCGTATGAATTCCAAAGAAACAACACGTCAGTCTTATGCATACTATCGTTTGTCCAGCTCGATGGAATGCTTTTTGCCAAATTCAAAATGTTTCTTTTATCCCGAACTATAACAGGTATATCAAAACCAAATTCTTTTTTTAAAGCCTTTTCTATATGTTGTGAAAGTTTGTTGGTATCTGTGCGTTGTGTTTCAAACAATACATTTCCAGAGTTTATGTACGTTACGACATGTTCATACCCAATCTATCAAAACAAGTTTTGAGTTTGGACATTTCCACTTTCTTATTTCCACCAACGTTTATTCCGCGAAGCAATGCTACGTATGTCATAAGAGTAGTACCAACAATTTTAAATAGGAAATATGATGTCTGCATGAAGTTTGTTTTCTCTCCCTATCTTATTAATCTTCATGTTGTACATATCTTGTTAGTATACAATATCGATATTACTAAAATCATATTACATGTATGAGCACAAATAAAATGCTTGGTATAGGAGCAATCGTAATTCTTTTACTGGTACTTGGTTATTATGTCATGACCTCTTTAACCAGGGTCGAAACACCTCAAGATTTGCCAGCAGAAACAGTGACTGTAACTTCAGATTTTAAAGGAGTGGTTACATCAGTAAATCTCGAACAAATAATCGCTGATGGTCCTGCCCTCATACAATTTACAACAGATGCAGGAACAAATCTCACGATAGCTTTGCCATCCATGGGAAGTTTACTCTGCTCTGCAAGTGACTCAGTCGCTAGCGCAGGCTCTATAGAAGTGGGAGCTCGTATTGAAGTACGAGGAGAAACTTCAGATGAGGGATACCTAGTACCCTGTGACGATACATCACACTATCTACGAGTGATTGAGTAAATCAGTCTAAATGTAATAAATATAAATAAAAAGTAACCCCAACTACCGAGTAGCGGGGTTACGATTATTTTTGTGCCGGTGAGGTTATCTCACCAACGAAAGGTACTGACGGCACTATTCGATGGGCCCGGAGTCGTTGAAGTAATTTTTCAAACCGGCAAATTGATCGGCGGTGAGCTGAACGGCGCCGCCATGGTCATCGGTGAACACGATATTGTTGGGGTCTTCGAAATTGATTTTCGGGCAACAGTTGCCACCTCCGCAGAGGGTCACGATTTTACCATCTTTCTTGAAGCCTTTGTTTTCGGTCATAGCTTCCTCCATTTTTTTCTTTGTTCTTTTGACTCGGCTGTGTCATCCGCGTCGCTTCTACTTCAGTTATAGAAATTCTATTCGACAGATTACCATAATTTATATTTATTTCAAGCTGTTCGTAATGGTTCAATAGCTTGGACGCACTATACTAGCGTCATATGGCATACACAAAGAATCCCCACATGCCTCGCGTCCGTCGTGATGCAGCTGCAATG
>LCCS01000022.1 GCA_000998045.1 Parcubacteria group bacterium GW2011_GWD2_42_14 | reverse complement strand
AGATTTGCGTAATTTTTTATAATTATGTACTATACAAGTGTACAGCTATTTTTTGTTAAACCTCAGAGGACTCATCTAGAAAGTGGGGAAAAGTCTTTATTTCCAAAAATTTTTAATCTAATTAATTGTTCAACAAAAATTGAAAGACATCGTTTATTTATGCAAAAAACCAAGTGTTTTCACTTGGTTTTTTGTGTTACTTTTCTCTAAAAGAAAACTATTGTGGCCTGCGATCTTCAACAAGAGTTGTCGTATACGTACCAGACGCACTCTGAGAAGGAACAGAGGAGTCATATACCGTCACATGTACTGTTGCGGGTCCAATGATACCGATACGAGCATCAATGAAGTTTCTAGTTTGTGAAACAGATGTACCTGAACCTGAAACCACCCCTGTCCAGACAAATGACGTATATGGTGGTATGCCTCCTGAAGCTTCTGCGGTCCAACGGACACCACTTCCGAGCGATACGGTCTCCTCACCTATAATGTCGACAGAAAGAGGTGCAATTGTATAGTACTCACACTTAATAACAGGGTCACAAGAAGCTGAAGTTGCACCTTTGTGAGTCCATGTACCGTTAGCGGTAAGACCAGTATTATCGCCAGTACACATAGTAGAGCCACTAGGTATGGATCCGGAACAAGAATAGGAGGGTGAGGGTGAGGGTGAGGGGTCATTAATTGGGACATAGGTTGCACTAGCTCCGTTGATGCACACGACCGTGTTCCCGCTGACCTCAGCACTATGTGCTCCTGTTCCAGCAACTAATTGAAGATAAATTTGATTCTCTTGTGCCTGGGTCGTACACCATTCAACACAAGAGTTATGATTAGTCCACACACCATTCTCCCATCCCCAATAGCTACAACAAGCTGCAGCATTGGCAGTCTTAATGAAAATATTTTTTAAGAAAGATGTTTCTTTTGTCATCTTTTGTTCTGCTTCTGCTAAATAGGTGTCAATTTCCTCTTCAAAGTTTATCCTTTGTTCTTGCATCAAAGTTATGTCTTTTCTAACAACCTCCTTAGCTGTCCTAAACAAACTAGCTGCATTTGCGTAGTCGCCAGTCAACATTACTGTTCGACCTTTCCAAAAATATGCGGCAGTTTGATAACTATAAAGCTTTGACGCTTTATCAAAATATCCCAAAGATTCTTCGTAAAGTTGTATAGCCCCATCAGCGGAAGGTAGTTTTTGAACTTCGTATAATTTTGACATACCCATTCCCACCCAAACCATCGGTAGGGTCGGGTCGCTACTCTTTGCTTCCTCTATATATGTTTTAGCTTGCTCATAATTTCCATTGTCAAAGGCGTCTGCAAATAAAAGGTAAGCGACTTCTGCCCTAGCTCGACCATTTAAATCCTGGCTCATATACACTTCTTTCAGTATACCTATCGCGTCTTCACTTTTATTCTCGCGCAAATAAACTCTGGCTAAGTTAATTTTAGCATCAATATATTGAGAATTAATTTCCAATGCTTTTCGATAAAAAGGCTCGGCCTTTTCCATACCTTCACTCAAATCATACATGTGCCCTATTCTGTTGTAGACAACTGCACTGTTGGGGTCTATAGCCAAAGCTTGGTTATAATAAGACAATGACTTTTCATACTCTTCCATTATTTCATATGCATACCCAATCCCAAGTAAGGCCTGCATGTTATTGGGGTCATTTTTTAACGCATTTTCAAAAATAACAACTGCTTGTTGTCCGTATTCTTTTTCTTTGAATTCTAAACTACCTTTATGCGCTAGCGATAATGCCTCATCAATCACAAGTTCTTTTTCTTCAAATACCTCACCTACCTGAGGAGTAGTGACGATACCTGTCGATGACTCACGAAAACGATTACTTATCATTAAGCTATAAAAATACACTGCTCCAAGGAGTAATGTTATAAGGAGAAGTGAAAGGGCAATTACTCGAGAATGTTTTTCTAGAAATATTTCCTCGTTTTGTGGGGTTATGATTGGGGAGGATTGTTCTTGATCTGACATATGTAGGATTATTTAATAAATTTAATAAAATATATCGAAGGTCTATCATGACTGCAATCTTCGAGAGTTATGTATGTGTCAGATGCTGAGAAGGAGGAGCGGAGTCCATATACCCCGGTCCGGTTTCTAGAACTTGTGTACCTGAAACCTGACGTAACATTTATTTATTGCCCAAATATTACTATATTTTTACCAAAGGCAACAAATAAAACCTAGAATTTCAACGGAATCATGAATTAGGTAAATAACCCTTATATACAGCCTTATTATAACACTTACTCTTCGAAATTATTTCTCATATGTTGTTTTTTCTGGGGATAAAAATGATATACTGACCTCTGTGGTACACGACCATATCAGTAAACATTTCCGTTTAACCGAAACCCAGAAACGAGCACTTTCCCGACTCAAAATTGAGACGATTCTTGATCTCCTCTATCATTTTCCTACTCGTTACGAACATTCTGGGGACCAAAAAACGGTTTCAGGACTTGTGGTGGGCACCGATGCAATACTCTACGGGACGATTCATAAACCACAAACAAAAAAATCTTGGAAAAGTAAGCGTCCTATGAGCGAGGCTTGGCTCGAGGATGGCACTGGGCGCATAAAGCTTATGTGGTTTAATCAACCGTATATCGCAAAAATGATACCTGGCGGTGCTCTAGTAAAGATTTCAGGTCGTGTAGAAGGTAATACGTCAAAATACATTGCAAACCCTGAGATTGAAGGTGTTTCTGAGCTTCCTATCGGTGGCAGTGATACTGTCTTTGGAGCGCAGACTGAAAATGACGAACTCTTTTCAGTGTATCCGGAAAGTAGAGGAATAACCTCACGATGGTTTCGTCACGCAATAGCTAAAATTCTTACAAATGACGTACTTAGTCTCTGTGTGGACACTATTCCTAAGGAAGTTCTAGCAAAATACAAACTTCCCAAAATATCAACCGCCTTGGTGTGGATGCATCAACCAAAAAATGAGCGTAATGCGCTTTCTGCTCGCAAGCGCTTCGCTTTTGAGGAAATATTTGTCATACAAACAGCCAAACAGCAACTTCGTAAAGAGCTTGATCTAGAACAGTCATATACCATTACAAACGCTAAGACACATGCTGAAGAATTTACAAGCAGGCTTCCCTTTTCACTCACACACGGTCAACAGCACGCTCTTACTTCTATTTTTGAAGACATCGGTTCTCCACATGCCATGAGTCGTCTCCTTGAAGGTGATGTTGGTTCAGGAAAGACAGCAGTTGCGGCGGCGGCGGCCTATGCGGTTGTAAAAACTCCCCCAAAAGAACGGCCGTCCGCAACACTACAGGTCGGATACATGGCACCAACTGAAATACTTGCAGAACAGCACTTCCAGTCTTTCATTCAATATTTTAGCCATTTGCCTGTACAAATAGGTCTTATAACCTCAAGTGGTTGTAAAAAATACCCCTCAAAGGTCAATCCTCGTGAGTCAACTAAAATTTCAAAGGGTCAACTCTTAAAGTGGGTGGCAAACGGTGAGATAGCGGTACTCATAGGTACGCATTCACTCATATCAAAAAACGTACAGTTTCGGGACTTAGGACTCGTTATTATTGACGAACAACATCGGTTCGGGACAGGTCAGCGACACATGCTTATACAGAAAGATGGACTCATTCCTCACCTTTTATCCATGACAGCGACACCTATTCCCCGAACACTTGCACTCACACTCTATGGTGACTTGGACATAACCGTACTTGATGAAATGCCTCCCGGAAGAAAGAAAGTTATTACAAAAATAGTAGATAAAACAGGGCGTGAAGAAATGTATACAGCTCTTAGAAATGAGCTTGATGCGGGGCGACAAGCATATGTGATATGTCCTCGTATCGACGAGCCAGATCCACGCAAAATGACTGCCTTGCAAACAAAATCGGTTAAAGCCGAAGCAGCGAGACTAAGTACTAAGGAATTACGAGGATATACCGTGGATGTACTTCATGGACAAATGAAACCCTCGGAAAAAGAAGAGAGGATGAGGACACTTTTAGCCCACGAAGTCGATGTACTTGTCGCAACATCTGTCGTGGAGGTGGGTGTCAATGTACCCAATGCGACAGTCATCGTTATAGAAGGTGCAGAGCGCTTTGGTCTAGCACAGCTTCACCAGCTCCGTGGGCGTGTGGTGCGCTCAACTCATCAATCATACTGCTATGCACTGACGAGTAGTGGTGCTTCGAGTAGGCGCTTGCAAGCGTTTGTAAAAGCAAAAAACGGCTTTGAACTTGCTGAACACGACCTAAAAATACGAGGTCCGGGGGAACTCTATGGCAGAAGCCAGTCGGGCCTTACCGACCTAGGTATGGAAGCTCTCACAAACCTCAAAATGGTTGAAGCAGCACGCACTGAAGCCCGCAACATAATTGAAAACGACCCATTGCTCAAAAAATACCCTGCGCTCAAGAATGCTATTCACACTAAGAAAGAAAAAATCCATTTTGAATAAAAGACCTCGCAAACGACACATAATTTTTAACGACCGTAAGGAGTATAAAAATGGGAACGCGACCAATTTTTCTTATGAGGAACGAATTAGAAAAATGAAGTACTCCTGTGGTGCGCCGTTTGCGTAAGTCCTATCTACTTGTAATCCTGCAACACCTTACGACCAAGCTTGAGTTTTACTACTTCCGTGAGTATGAGGTAGATAAGAGCGAGCCCCACAATAAGCATGAGTTGTGCACCAGTGGGTGGTACAAAACCGAAAAAGTGTGCGGTGAGTGGTATCAAAGGAAGTACAATAGTGGCAATAAGCCCGATGCCCGATAGGATAATAATTGCTGGGGCAGGCCACCCTGCTTTGTAAATTGGTAAATATGAGCGAATGGAGAACAAAAGAAGTATTTCAGTCAACACACTGGCTATAAACCAATTCGTCTGAAGTACTTCAGGCGAGATACGGAAAAAGAGGCCAAAGAAAATAAAGTCAAACACCGTACTGATAAGTCCAAGAGTAATGAAGGTAATGTAAAGAGATTTGAAATTGTAGCGCTGTGGCTGGGCAATCTCCTCAGTGCGCACGCGGTCAAATGCTATAGCCATCATCGGGAAGTCAGAAAGCAGGTTTAATAAGAGGAGCTGTTTGGGCAACATAGGAAGAAAGGCAATAAAAAGCGAACTGACGGCCACCGCGTAAAAATTTCCGAAGTTTGAGATAAGGGTTGCACGTATGTATTTCAAAATGTTTGCATGCGTTTCGCGCCCGTAGCGTATACCTTCGACAATCACATGTAAATCTCCCTTTAAAAGCACTATGTCTGCCGTCTCGCGCGCAATATCTGAGGCAGATTGAACGACCATTGAAACATGTGCGGCCTTCAGTGCAGGAGAATCATTAATACCCTCCCCCAAATACGCGACCGTACGAGTTTCTTTTAGGATGGAAATAATTTCAAATTTTTGCTCAGGCTTGGTACGTGCAAACACATGGACGGTTGGCGCTTGCTCATACTGTAGGTAGAGCGGTTGCGCAAGAAATTCACCCGCATCCACTACCTGACTTCCATCTGTCACGAGCCCCGTTTGTCGCCCTATTGCTTCTGCGACCACACGAGAGTCTCCGGTGATAATAGTAATGTCTACGTTAAGTTTCCGAGCCTGTCGCAGTGTTTCGAGTGTTGAATCCTTAAGTGCATCTTCAAACGACACAAAGCCAGCAAACTTCGGACCTGTTCCATCGTCATAACTCACTCCCAAAACACGATGCCCCGCTGTTTCTTCCTCGTGTAGCCACGCATCCACTTGCTCACGGGCTACGATTCCCTGCTCAAAGAAATACTCAGGACTACCACGTCGTATATGCATGCGATGTCCGTCTCCATCTGCTACCATCGCACCATTACTTCGCATATGTGGATCAAATGATTCTTCTTCGATAAGTGAATAGCGTGCAACAACCGCACGTTTATCCTTATCAAGCGCTTCGTTGATGGCCACATCGAACGGTTCTGGTTTACGTTCCTCAAGGTCAAGTGCTGTGAGGCGCGCAAAGACAAGCGGGTGGTACGGTGCCTCAGGAATGAGATAGTCATTGCGATAGGCTAGCCTGTTTTGCGTCAGTGTGCCTGTTTTGTCGGTACACAAGAGGTCCACTGCCCCTAGGTCCTGTACTGAGGTGAGACGTTTGACAATAACTCCACGTGAAGCAAGGCGCAATGAACTGCGTGAAAGTGAGAAGGTCATCACAAGAGGTAGTGCTTCAGGAACGACGGAAACTGCAAGTGCGATAGAAAAAATAATGAGCGTTGGAAGGCTTGCAAAGTCTTGATCTATCAATAGGTTCGCCGCAATAACAATTACCAACGTAATGAGTGTTGCTCGAAGAATAAACGTGCTAATACGATCAATATTTTTGGTAAGCTCGCTTTCTACAGGAACCGTAGACACTGTTTCGGCAATTGAGGCAAGTCGTGTGTACGTGCCAGTTGCAAACACCTCAGCATATGCGGTACCACTCACAACATTGGTACCTTGAAGAGCTACGTGAACATCATCGCGTGAACCTCCCTCGACTGCTTCTTTTACGACCGAAATACTTTCTCCAGTAAACGTTGTTTCGTCTACGATGAGGCCACTGGTCGAACGCACCACAACATCAGCTGGCACAATATCTCCTGATTCAAGCTTGATAATATCCCGAGGCACGAGTTCTTCTACGGAGATTTCTTGTTCACGTCCGTCTCGCACTACCGTAATGGTACGCACGAGATATGCACGAAGCTTCTGTGTTGCAAGGTTTGATTTGTACTCTTGGTAAAAGCTCAAACTTGCACCCAGAAAAACAAAAAAGAGAATAAAACCCGCATCGACATACTCTCCAAGTAAGAAAGAAATACATGCTGCGGCAAATAATAAATAATTAAAAGAACCCTTGAACTGTCGTGCGAGAAGTAACAACAATTGGTTTTGTTTTTGTGGAAGCACATTTTTTCCATAAGTCAGTTGCTGTGCCTTCACTTCCTGTTTCGAAAGACCAGTAAACATGCGTATATTCTATCACCTGTAGACCACTCACATCTATCAACTGAACAAAATAATTCTAGTACAAATACTAGAATTAGAGTGATAATTGAGTAAGTATCATTTTCTAGTGCGCGCACCAGGACTCGAACCTGGGACCATTCGTGTATAAGACGAACGCTCTACCAACTGAGCTATGCGCGCTTGAACCATAGTGTACCTCAAGTTTTGTTAAACTCAACAGACGCCCCATTCATTACCTGTAAGCACTTAATTCCCATTATAACGTACTCATATACATCTCTATCATGTACCAAAATATTACACGTACCATGTCCAAAGCCAGAATGATGACTTAATTTAGAATGTTGTGTCTTTTTAATATAGGGTTTTCTAAAATTCTGCTTTTCTAGCTGAACCTCTTTCATCCACCAATCAGTTTCTTTCTTGATATCCATATCACTATACAACTGGAGTCTCGCTTTAATTTTTTGTTGAGGAACATGTAACAAATGTAACCAAGAAAGAAAAAAACGAATCATAGAAGGGTCAGTGTTTGCCAAAGCTGTAGTATATCTTGCTCGTTTTGTACCTTCAGCCCAATATAAAAACATTCCTGCTATTAACAACTCCCTCTTTGAAATCTTTCCAACATCTTTTCGAATAATTTTAAGTACACCTTCTTCTCGAGTAAGACGTTTTTTAGCCATTGTTTCACGATATTTTTCTATTCGGATTGGACTCTTATCGCGTAAAAAAACAAGTTCTTCTTTCGACAAAGGGTATTCGTGCAACCAACCACTTAGCGTACTTTTACTAATACCTGTTTTAGCTTTTATTTCAGAATAACTTTTACCCTGTTTGCGCAAGGCTAATGCAATCTCTTTTTCTTTTAATCTCGCCATATGTACACAAATCGAACCTGGATATACTAGTATACATATACTATGTTAAACGTTCGACTTATTTATGCACACCATTTATGTGTACTAGATGCAAAACACCGGCTAGTGTCGGTGTTTTGCTCTTAAACCACAACCTCTTTTTCTTCTTCTTTGTGTTTTGGTTCGATGCCGTGGAGGATGAGAATTTTTTCAAAATCATCACGTTCAAGCGTTTCAACTTCAACAAGTTTTTCTGCAATCGCATCAAGTGCTTTTCGATGTGTGGTGAGCACTTCTTTGGCTTTGGTGTAGGCTTCCTTGATAATGAGACCTACCTCTATATCAATATCATTTGCTACTTTTTCAGAAAACTCCTTTCCTGTCACCCCAGAGCCAAAAATAGTATGTCCCCCGTCCGACTCGAGTGCAAGTGGTCCTATCTTTTCACTCATACCCCATCGTGTCACCATGTTACGGGCAAGTGCGGTCAATACCTGTAGATCATTCGATGCGCCTGTTGTGAGGTCCCCAAACACCATCTCTTCTGCTACGTAGCCACCAAGCGTCTTTGCAATATCATCTTTGAACTGTCGTTTACTCTGCATCCGTCTGTCTTCAAACGGCAAAGTAAAGGTGTACCCCGCGGCTCGTCCACGGCTGATGATGGATATTTTGTGCACAGGGTCTGAAAATGGTAGTACCGAACCCACGAGTGCGTGTCCTGCTTCGTGGTATGCAGTGATTCTTTTCTCTCTTTTATTAAGTACGTGGCTTTTGCGTTCAGGACCTAGCATCACTTTTTCAATAGACCGTATCAAGTCGTACTGGGTAATTTTTTTCCTGTTTTCTCGAGCTGCAAGTATCGCAGCCTCATTCATTAAGTTCTGCAAATCAGCACCTGAGAAACCTACGGTACGCTCGGCTATGGTACGGATGTTCACATCCTCCCCAAGAGGCTTTTTGCGTGAGTGTACATTGAGTATCGCCTCACGATCATTACGGTCTGGCAAATCTATGGTTACACGTCGGTCGAAGCGTCCTGGTCGCAAGAGTGCAGGATCAAGCACATCTGGACGGTTGGTAGCAGCCATAATAATTATTTTTTCGTTTGGCTCAAATCCGTCCATTTCTACAAGTATCTGGTTAAGCGTCTGTTCACGCTCGTCATTCCCCCCACCTACGCCAGTGCCTCGTACTCGTCCCACCGCATCTATTTCATCAATAAACATAATCGCAGGAGCTGCTTTCTTTGCCATTTTGAAAAGGTCACGCACACGACTTGCTCCTACACCCACAAAAAGCTCAACAAACTCTGAGCCGGAAATACTGAAGAATGGAACATTTGCCTCACCCGACACTGCACGTGCGAGAAGGGTTTTTCCCGTACCTGGTGCTCCCATTAAGAGGACACCTTTAGGAATACGTGCACCTATTTCAATAAACTTCTTTGGATTCTTAAGAAAATCAATTATTTCTGTAAGCTCTTCTTTTGCTTCCTTAGCCCCGGCAACGTCTTTAAACGTAATTCTCTGCCCTTTATCAGCAGGATCAATGACGCGAGCCTTGCTTTGCCCAAAGGTAAAAGCCTGCATCCCTGCTCCTTTTACTTGACGCATCAAGAACCAGAGAAGAATCAGTACGAAAACAAGTGGTAACAAGAAAGGCGCAAGCGTCACAAGCCAGAAACTGAAACCACTTTCGTCTACCACTTCCACTGCAATATTCCGCAACTGTTCTCCCGTTACACCATAGTTTGCTAGTGAATCAGAGAGTGCGGTTGCACGTTCTTTTTTTGATTTTTTTTCAACAGCTTCAGCCCCCTCAGATTCTGATTTATAAACTATCGTCAAGGTATCTCCTTCTACCTCTATACTCTGCACCTTGCTTTCTGTAATATCAGTCGCGACTTGTGAAAGTGGGATTTCTTCCGCCTTTTGTCCATTCTCCGCAAAATAGGAAAAAACACTCGTAAGTGCAAACAATATTAAGAAGGTTATAAGCAAATTCATCCAAAACTGTCGTGTCGGCTCAAACTTTTGACCGGGACCACTTGGATTATCCTGCTTGTTTTTTGGGGGTTGCTGTTGAGATTCGTTCATGAGTTCGAATTATAGCGCAAAATAACGATACTGTCATGGTGTGTAATGTTGAAAATTATAATATTTGTTGTGCGTATAGAAATACTTGACCTTATTCAAAATAATGGCAGAAAGACTAGATATGTGCTATAGTCCTAGTCTGGCAAACGCAATTGGACAAATACAACATGTTTAACGAACGTAAGGAAGATCCTAATAAAATACACATCAACCATGAAATACGGGCACCTGAACTGCGCGTCATGGGACCTGACGGTGAAAACTTTGGTATACTCTCAAAACGTGATGCAGTCGCAAAAGCTGAAGAAATGGGACTTGATCTCATTGAGGTTTCTGCAAAAGCGGTGCCACCTGTTGCAAAGATTACAGATTATGGTAAATTCACGTACGAACTAAAGAAAAAGCAACGTGAAATTAAGGTCAATTCTCATGTTACTGAGACAAAAGTTGCACAGGTAAAGATAGGGACTGGGGAACGGGATAAAGAGCTCAAAGCAGAACGGATACAGAAATGGCTTCTCGATGGGCATAGGGTAAAGGTAGATTTGTTCCTCTGGGGTCGCTATAAGTACATGGAGCAATCTTTCCTCAATGAACGTCTCCAGCGGTTTCTTGACTTGGTTATGGTTCCCTATAAAGTTGCAGAATCAGTCAAGAAGAGTCCAAAAGGTCTTAGTTGCACATTAGAACGTGATAAAAGCAAGCCATCTCCTACTCTAGAAGAACTGCAAGCCCTAAAAGAAAAAAGAGTCGTTGATGTAAAAAAGGAAAAGAACGACAAAAAAAAGAAACAAGAAGATTCTATAATAAATACTATTTAAACAAACATGGCCAACAAATCCTACACAAAACGAGTTCGAGTAAGCCCTACTGGTAAACTTTTGGTTCGCAAACCAGGAGGTAACCACTTTAATGCCAACGAACGTCGCCAGAAACAGCTTGACAGAAAGCGTACTGGAAACACCCTTCCTCTCGATTCCAAGAAGATGGGACGTCACTTAAAGGGATAGTAATCATTAGCAACTTTCAACACTACCATGACACGAGTAAAAAGAGGCACAACTAAGCTCAAACACAGAAAAAACATCCTTGAGAAAACCAAGGGTATGCGTGGAAATATTCGCAAGAAGGAACGACAGGCAAATGAAGTCTTGGCTCATGCCGGAAATCATGCGTTTCAGCATCGTAAGAAGAAGAAGGGGGATTTCCGAGCACTTTGGACAGTGCGCATCAATGCAGCACTTCGAGCAGAAGGATACACGTATAGCAAATTCATGGCTACCATGAAAAATAAAGACATAGCGCTTAATCGAAAAATGCTTGCAGAGATTGCGAAGGACGACATCGAAAGCTTTAAGAGAATTCTCACGACGGTTGTGAAGTAACGGAGTTAAAAGTTGAATGTTAAAAGTACACAAGCCCGCTTACGCGGGCTTGTGTTTTGTGAATTCTGTTTATTCCCCCTGTGCCTGCGCTTCTACTGGTTTTTTAAAAACAAATTGCTGTAAAATGAGGAACCCAACACCTGCTCCAGTAACATCCATAACCAAATCAAGTAGCGTATCTCCAACATAGCCTGGCGGTAGCCCAGCATCTGTCAATATCCAGACTATGTACTCATAAAGTTCCCATATAAGACCCACAAGAAGACCCCCAAGAAGTGCTACGAAGACAGTGTGCCTGTCAGGCATATACATTTTACGTACGTACCCTGAAAAGTACCATAGCCATACTACTGCAATACCCACCCACAGCCCTCCAAGGAAATGTGTCAAAATATCAAACCAGCGAATCGTCCAGTAGAGGTGGTAATACTCCGCAGTCATGTGTATGAGCGCAAGCATCCAGATAAGGATGAAGAGTAATTTTAAAATACGTTCTTGTAGCACGTTAATCATGGAAGATAGTGTACCATATGCTATCGGTGTAATACATAAACACAAAACCGCCTGTAGGCGGTCCTCTGTGGGGTGCGAAACGATACTGCCCTATTTTCCCATAGGTGGGTGCCTTGTTGATGTATGATTTTGAAAATTTCTCTCAAAATTTTCAGCAGCATACGTCTATACCAGCTCCCTTACAGTATCTTTGTGGACAATATGTTTCGTACCCTACTTAAGTATATCAGTTTTGTCCCATGCGTAAATTAGTAATACGCGGAGTTAAATGTTAAAAGTTGAAAGTACACAAGCTCGCGCACGCGAGCTTGTGTTTTTGCCGTAGGCAAATGTACTTTCAACATTCAACTTTTAACTTTCAACTCATTCAAGGATTCCGTCTAGATTAACATCGTAGAGAATACCTTCTTGCAGGAGTCTATAATCTACCAGTTCTTTCTCAGAAAACCACAAGGCAAGCTCCTGAGTTGCCTCCTCAACGGAGCCAGATGCATGGATAAGGTTCCGTATCGCACGACCATCACTATCTGACATAGCATAACTGTCTAACACGAAGTCTCCTCGTATTGTACCTACATCGCTGCTTCGTGGCTCCGTTCCTCCTACCAACTTTCGAACAAGCTCTACAGAATGCGCTCCTTGCCACGCCATAACAACTGCTGGACCACTTGACATGTATTTCTTCAAACGTTCTACAACCGAATCACCTATTGCAATCGGGTCATTTGAAGGGGGTTTCTCCCCTTTTTTAGTATAAGACGCGATAGCTCTTTCACCCACCCGTCGTTTCCATTCAGGATCAAGCGTATAGTGTTCTTCAATTCTACTTTCTTCGGGTACGCCAAATTTTACGCCAACAAGCTTCAAACCAACTCGCTCAAAGCGCTGAATGATCTCTCCAACAAGTGACCGTTGTACACCGTCTGGTTTAATAATCACAAGTGTCCGTTCTTTAGATGCATGTACCATACTAATATAGTCGTTATATAAATAAATGTAGCTGTTGTAGAAACTACAAAACAATGTGCGTAGTATACCGAAACGACCCATTTTCGCAAACCAAACTTCATAGAATTTTTTTAAACAAACTCTTTCGGATTACAAAAGACACCTACAGCAAACATGTAGGTGTCTTTAACTATTCCTATAATCTCCTTTTAGTTATTAGTAGGTTGCCACTCCTTGAAGTGCATTGAGTTTCGCACGAGTCTGGGGTCCCACAAGTCCGTACGAAGTCGTATCTCCGATGTTGTTAGCTTGTTGGAACTTGGTGACCGCTGAACGAGTTGCTGGGCCGAAATATGTAGTCTCATTTCCTTTTGAACCAGGCCCTGCAGTTGCAACAGTATACCCTTTGATATTCAAAAATTGTTGAAGTGCTTTGACATCAGTGTGAGAAACACCGAATTTGAGGGGTGTAGTAAAGGTATATTTTGCGGTTGTGCTAGGAACTACTTGCTCTGGCGCAGTGACAGTGGTTGTATTGGTACTCTTGGCCATGATGAAACTGTCACTAACAATCGCTGTAGTGGGGTTAATAGTTGCTACAGCTAGTGTACATGTTTGACTTAGGATTGGAGTACCCCCTACACAACCTGTTGGTGTGGATGAGATTACGGTACGGCTCTGAAGATTGTCTGTGCAGGTAGACCATTCTGAGTAACTAAAGCTACTACAAATAGGGGTCGATGCAGGTAATGTGATAATAATCGAGTCACTCCTACCTACAGAAATATTTCCGGCTGCATCTTTTGCAAAGGCGTAAAGTCTTTTCGTGCCAGCTGTTGCAAAGGTGTACGTCGTTGGTTTTTCACCCCAAACACAGCTTGCAGAACTACTCGATTCTCTGAGACAGTACTGCGTCACCGCAACGTTATCTGTAGCAGTAAGTGTCAGAATATTTACAGTAAGCGAGGTAGAGGTTGTGGGAATATTGAAAGCACTAACATTAGGTACCTTAGTGTCTTTTGCTGGAACTTTCTTACTTATTTGTGTAGAAAAACAGCTTTCATTGTTTAATGTGTCGATAGCTGTTAGTGAAAAATAATATGTTCGATTGTTTGTTAAGTTACTTAATGTGTAAGTCGTGACGTTACCAACATTAATCGAATTAGAATACCCTCCTTGTGGACATTTTCCGGTTCTTGACACCGTCCCATAATATATCTTATAGCCTGCAAGATCTTGCTCACTATTTGCATTCCATTTAAGTGTTACGCTTCCCGCTAAAGCATTTTCAGTAAATGAAAAGAAGAGGACAGTGCATGCAAAAATAGAAAAAAAGAATGTGTATTTTTTCATTGGTGTATTGTTTTCGTATAAAGGTGATACCGCAACAAATTGTGATATTACGTCATGTAGTATGACATACTATAAAGAAGTAATTATGTTTGGTGGTGTGGAAAAGACCTTACTAGATAGTCACTAGCGGGTATTTCCCAAGGTCAGTATAATCGGCTCACTTTTTGTTACAATCACATCATGTTCAAAGTGTGCGGAACGTGAACCGTCTGCAGTACTAACAGAGTATCCGTTACGATGGAAAACAACAGCACCTCGTCCTTCATTAAGCATAGGCTCAATTGCAAGCACCATTCCTGCTTCAAGTTTTGCCCCTGTACCAGGCTTACCGTAGTTCGGTATCTGCGGTTCCTCGTGAAGTGAGTGTCCCACCCCATGACCGCATAGCTCACGGACCAGACCATACCCTTCTTTGCGCACATATGACTCTATAGCGTTTCCTATATCACCAACATGATTGCCTGCGCGTGCCATAGCAATACCTCGAAAAAGTGCTTCCTTAGTCACTCTGAGTAACTTTACTGCGTCTTTGTCGATGTTACCTACTGGAACGGTGATTCCTGCATCTGTAATAAGGCCGTTACGCTTTATGCCGATATCAAGCCCGATAATGTCACCTTCTTTAAGTATGTAGATATCCTCAGTAGGTATGCCATGAACCACTACATTATTAGGAGCTGTGCAAAGTGCGCATGGGTACGGTCGTGATGCGCCGTACGGCTTATAGTTCTTGAACGCTGGTTCATCCCCTGGCACCTCATGAATAAGCGCAAGTGTGCGTTCCTCAAGCTCTGCAGTGGATACACCAGGCTTAACAGCTTGCGAGAGTGCCTCTAAGACTTGAGCATGACGCTTCCCTAGCTCAATGAGACCCGCTATGTCTTCTGGTGATTTAATCTTGCTCATCCCGTTAGAGACAGGTCACAAAGTGACCGTTGGTTAAGCTACTAATGTTTTGTTTCCTATATATTTTCATGATACTACCGTATTTTCTAGAATTATACACTTCGTCGTCTCTAACGGGACTCATTGTCGTATAAATTTGAAATTTATAATTTTCAATTTTTATTGAATACTTAATGAATTAATTTCAAATTTCGAATTATAAATTGAAAATTAAATATCGAGCGCCTTCAAAATATCATTATGCACCGCTTCCGCCGATTGGTCACCATTTATGTGAGCTACCGTGTAGTAGGGGTGTTCTTCAAAAAAACGTATTGACAAAGAAACATCTCGGCGAAACCACTGCAACCGTTGAGCTACTGTTTCAGGAGTATCATCAAAACGTTTTCTTCCATTTACCAATCGATCAATTATTACCTCATCATCAATTTCAAATGAAATGACGGTCGGATTTTTACGCTCCAAAAACTCAAAAGCAGAATGCAATAATGGAGACTCTTCAGCTCTTCGTGGGAAACCATCGCAAAGTATATGGTCATTACCCGTCACTTGTTCAATAAAAAGCTCACCCCACATTACAATAGGTAAAAAAGCCGCCATGAGTACTCCATCTTCTTGCTCCTTTTTTACTTTTTTTTGAACATACGAATCTCCTTGTATAAACTCTCGAACCTTTGCTCCAGTTTGTAAATGAAGGGTTTTACGCTCAGGATCATTCTTTTCAAGGTACTCTTTAAGCATTACCGCCTGTGTACCCTTACCGCATCCTGAAGGACCTATAAGTATTGCTGTTTTTAAATCCATCCCATTAGAAATTTATGTTAATAATTCTTCCAAAAACAAAATCGTTACACTTTTGTCTGAACACTGTACCACACCCCGCAATATTTCGCACAAAACCTCAGTACCGCAAAAGCAGATACTGAGGTTTTGGAATGGTTAGAACAGAACAGGAACAGGGAAAAATATTCGACTTTTTGAGTCTATATAAAAGTCATTTAGGTCTTCAACGTACCTACACTTAAATTGCCACCTTTCGGAGGTAAGGACGAAGGTCCACGACACCATCATCAGAAGCACATTGACTTGCTTAGTTTCTGCATAAAACAGATTATAATCACCATTCGTAAGTAATGCACCACTTTCACCTTTCATTTGCGATGACAGTAACGAAACTATATGCAAAAAAGTTGTTTCTACATCTTCAAGGACACCAACATCATCAAGAACTGAAGAACATGGTTGCAAAGCTTTTGTGTGGTAAAAATTTATGACTCGTCCTTCGTACTGAGGGTTGATCAAAATCTTTTTTTCGAGCGCATCTACAGAACCGACCAGAAAAAATCCATTACTTACTCTCTCCAACACATTTAAGAGTTCACGAGGGTTTTCTACGTGAGGTACTACTGTCGAGCCACGATACTTCAGCACTCGAGTTTTGACTACTTCTTTAACGATACCTTGTCGTAATGCTTGAAGACCCTTAACTCCACCAAGAACATGCCACAAAAATGTAACATCGTCGTCTGAATAGCTCATTTTCTTCCTCCTATAGAGTTGATATGCACTAAATTAAACTTCTGCTCCACACACTAGCATAAATATCGTGTTCGACAAGAAAATGCACTAGGTGTAAGTAAAAAACAAGCCGTACTAGGGTGGTACGGTGAGTTTTGTTTACGCAGTGCAACAGAGTTAACCAAGACATCAAGGACTTAGTTTTTAGATGCAATACAAGGCGCTCAAGCAAAACGAGACGAGCCGTACTACAGGTACGGTGAGAATCGATTTGTGAAGAGTAAAACGGCTTTCTCGAAACTGAAAAAACTGGATGAAGACCGAGGCGACAAGGAGGAATGTCGCGGAGCAATATGTCATATATTGTGACGTGACTGACGACGTAGTCAACGACGGTATTCGCCAGTTTTTACAGTTTAGTACTCGCGAATAGAGATTTGGGCGTCGACCTTGCGGACAATATCCAAAACCACCGAAACTGCAATCAAAAGCGCCGTACCTCCAATAGCAAAAGCTCCATTATTAGTGATACCTTGCATCGCTAATGGTAAGACTGCGATAAGACCGAGAAAGAGTGCTCCAACGAGTGTGATGCGTGTGATGATGTTTCCAAGGTATTCTGCAGTCGCGGCACCTGGTCGTACACCTGGGATAAACGCTCCTGATTTCTGAAGATTAGTGGAAATTGACTGAGGGTCAAATGTAACCGCAGTATAGAAATAGGTAAAGAAGAATACGAGCACAAAATATACACCTGCGTATATCCATGGGTTGGTGAAGTATGTAAGAATAGTCCCTGCCATATCAGCGACACTTGCTGTCTCTGATCCTTGGAAAAAGCTCAGTATCATTTGAGGGAATAGAATGAGGGAAAGTGCAAAAATGATAGGAATAACTCCCGCCTGATTAACGCGGAGCGGTAGGTACGTGGAGACACCTCCGTAGCTCTTG
>LCCS01000021.1 GCA_000998045.1 Parcubacteria group bacterium GW2011_GWD2_42_14 | reverse complement strand
ATTTCAGTAAGTTTCAATGCACGCATTTGTTTTGCAATTTCCTTATGAAGCTTTTGAACACCTTCACCGCTTCTACCTATGAGCATGCCAGGACGAGCTGTCTTCACGATGATGCGAAGCGTACCTGCGCCACGTTCCATTTCAATATCCGCAACATACATGCCTTTCAACCGCTTCTTAAGCCATTCCCGTATTACTGTGTCAGCCTTGAGATCACGGACAAACCAACGTGACTTCCAGTCTCGGATGATTCCCAGTCGATGTGCGTATGGATGTACTACGTGCGTCATAATAAGTTTTTGTAATTAAATTAGTTTTCGTGATTTATTTAGCAACTATTTCTACTTCCTTGTCCGCCGTAGCTTTAGCGGAGATGGATTCTTTTTCTACTGTAACTGCATCTTCCGTTTTTGCTTCTTTGGTCTCTTTCTCTTCCTTAAATTCCTTGCCCGTCGGTTTGTCCGTCATAGCTTCTTCAGCGATAGGGGAAGCTTTAGCGGTGGGTTTCTTCACTTCCTTTTCCGCCGTAGCTTTAGTGGAGGTGGGTGCTTTTACCGATGTCTTCACAACCTTAGTATCTGGCACCTCTGCTAGGAGTACACGAATATGAGAAGACTCCTTGTGTATTGGTGATGCGCGACCAAAAGCTCGAGGCATGAATCGCATAAGTGTCACACCCTTATCAACCGTTATGTTCTTTACCATGAGCGTGTTTTCGTTGAGACTACTATCTGCTTGTTTCGCATTTGCGACTGCGTTTACTATAAGCTTACTGAGTGTTTTTGCTCCTTTGTGAGGCATGTAGGTAAGTTCAGAAAGGGCAACAGCTACAGTCTTCCCAACAACAGCACGTGCAATTAGACGTACTTTACGTGGAGCCTGACGGTTGTTTTTAAGAAAAGCTTGCATGATGGTATGTTATTTTTTTGATGATGCGGCTGCCTTTGCTGCCTTTGCTGCCTGAATTTCAGAATCCTTTCGAGCTTGTTCAAGCTCCTTCTGAATTTTTCCTCCATGACGCATGAATTTGGTAGATGGTGAAAATTCCCCAAGTTTGTGCCCAACCATGTCTTCCGTGCACAACACTTCAATATGATTTTTTCCATTATGAACACCAAAGGTAAAACCAACCATCTCTGGGCTAATGCTACAGCTTCGTGACCACGTCCGAATAACACCCGTTTCTTGTGGTTTCTTCCCTTCTACCTTTTTCAAGACTCGAGGGTCTACGTATGGTCCTTTTTTAAGTGATCGTGTCATAATTGTAATAAAAATACTCGTGGGCGAGCGTGCGCTCATACTACGCAACGCTACACCTATTGTCAATTAACTCTATTTTCGTCTCTTACCTACTTTACGACGAGACACAATGAGTGAATCGCTGTATTTCTTTGGACTTCGAGTCTTGTGACCCTTGCCTGTAGGCTTTCCAAAAATACTTCGTGCTCGGCGGTGTCCGCGACCTTGCCGTCCTTCTCCTCCTCCATGTGCATGATCAACTGGGTTCATCGCTGTACCACGTACGGTAGGTCGTTTACCAAGCCATCGACTTCGTCCCGCTTTTCCAAGCGTAAGCAACTGGTGCTCTTCGTTTGAAACAACACCAATAGTAGCCCAGACAGCACTGTTGAGTTTTCGAATTTCAGATGAAGGCATTTTAAGGTGCGTGTGAGTACCATCCTGTGCAAGTATCGTTGCTGAAGTACCTGCTGAACGTATGAGTCGTGCTCCGGCTCCCGGCTTGGTTTCAATATTGTGAATCGCGAGTCCGATAGGAATGTTACGAAGTGGCATACGTACTCCAGGCTCAGGCTTTGCTGTTTCAGAAACAATAAACGTATCACCAACTTTCATATCCTTATGAGCGGTCGTATAGCGGCGTTCACCATCAGCGTAGCAAAGAAGTGCGATGTATGAACTTCTGTTTGGATCGTACTCAATCGTTTCCACTTTTGCAGGAATGTCGTGTTTGTTGTAGGTAAAGTCAATTTCACGGAACTTTCGCTTGTGCCCACCTCCCATGTGCCGGGATGTAATCCTACCTTGACTGTTACGTCCTACAGCACGCTTACCGCCCTTGGTGAGAGTTTTGTGTGGCGTAGACACCGTCACTACCTTCTTGTAGGAACGTGTGGTCATGTGCCGTCGTGATGCTGTTGTTGGTCGGTAGTTTTTCATATACTTATGCTAAATCAATTTTGTCTCCCTTTTTAAGAAAAACGTATGCTTTCTTTACTCCCACTTTTGTTCCGCGTCGATTTCTGAAACGTGCGACGTATGCGCGAGGACCTCGTCGAACAATATTTACTTTACGTGGTGTAATTTTGTAGAGTGCCTGCACGGCCGTCACAATGTCTCGCTTTGTTGCATCCATAGCCACCTCAAACACATACGTACCGCTTGTCGTCATTTGCAGAGCTTTCTCAGTGATACGAGGTGTTTTAATAATTCGCCCCGGTTCTTTGGTAAGGTTGTAGCCAGCTGTATCACCCTTAGGTTTAACAGCTTTCTTGTTTTTTACCACAGCAACATCCTTCTTAGCTTCTGCTTTCTTTGTTTCGTCCTTGCCTTCTGAATTTTTGTTAAAAATTGCCATATCTCCTTTATTTATTTGACTACTGGTGTCGTTGCACCACGACTTTCGATTTCTTTCACTGCGTCCTCTGCTCCTACAAGCACGAGATACTTGTACTTGAGTACATCAACTGGATTGAGACTTCGCACGTGCTCAAGCATCATATTGTTGAAGTTTCGCAAGCTCTTAACCGTATTGTCATCTGTGGTGATGCTTGCTATAAGGGCAGTGTTTGCGCGCTTGGTTGCAAGTGACTCAAAGCCTTTTATCTTTGCAAGTGCCGTAATCGTGTTCTTTGCCTCCTTTGTCTTCGGTGCCGTAAAAGTCATCGAATCGAGAAAAAGCACTTCGCCGTCTTCAAATTTTTTCGTCAATACCGCATAGAGTGCCTTCACACGCATTTTCTTGTTGATTTTCTGCTTAAAGGTGCGCTCGTTTCGTGGTCCATGTGCAACACCTCCTTTGCGCCAGATAGGGGAGCGTCGTGATCCATGTCGTGCACTTCCTGTACCCTTTTGCTTCCAAGGTTTTTTACCTGTTCCAGATACTTCGGATCGATCTTTCGCATGAGCTATAGGTGTTCGAGCATTTGCGAGCATCGCGGTGACTACTTGGTGTACAAGATCTCCATTCCATGTTGCACCAAAAACAATCTCAGGAAGTGCTACTGTTCCAGTTTCTTTACCACTCATGTTGTATATCTTTGCGTCCATGATATTGATTAGATTACAAGCCTCGAACCTCTATAAGGGTGCCTGTTCTTCCAGGAATAGCTCCTTCGACAATGAGCTGATTTTTTTCTTTATTGATACCTACAACGGTAAGGTTCTTCACAGAAACAAGACGTCCTCCAGTTCGTCCTCCCATTTTCATACCCTTGGGGACACGACTTCGTAAACCACCTCCAATAGATCCAGGAGAGCGTTCGTTGTGTTTTTGTCCATGCGTGCGAGGTCCTCCTGCAAAATGGTGACGTTTTATAACTCCCTGATGACCCTTTGCCTTTGCAAGGCCGGAAACCATTATCTTATCACCTACTACAAACGCGTCATCGACATTGATAACTGCTCCTTCTGCAACTGCCATGTCCTCTTTGTTTTTTGATCGATACTCACGAAAATAACGGAAAAGACCCTTTGGGCGTTGCGCCTTGTTTACTCGGCTTTCCTTGCGTACGCCAAAAGCAACTTGTACAGCATTGTAGCCGTCTTTTTCCTCTGTCTTTACCTGTGTGACCGTATTTGGGCCTGCGTTAAGGACAGTGGCAGGATGCACACGACCCTCCTCATCGAAGATTTGTGTCATGTATTCTTTTGTAGCGAGTATAAATTTCATATTGTAAGACCTTGCTAACAAAAAAGGCCTACACTGAACCAATCGCCAGTGAGGCTTACGGTCCAGAGGTTCCAGAGTTTTGCTATCGTTGGAACATGGCTAGTATCTTACGATACTTCTATTAGCCTCGGTACTATACAGGAACGAATTAAAAAATGCAAATTTTTATGGAGATAGTTCAAGGCCGATAGATTGTTTCTATCGGCCTTATCTTTTCGTCGTTCATGCACATCACGCAGTCATAGGAGTTGTTTCGCGAACTGACCCGGTCAGTGCTGAGAGAACAATATTCTGTTTTTTTGTCCAGAGTACGAACGCCTCATGTTGGGGAGTATCTTCCTCCGGCGGCACTCTGACCACCAACAGTGTGTTTTCATGAGCGGTTTTTCCCCTCAAAACCTCGGGGAGGGTGCTGCTCAGAAGAGAAGCATTATTACATCTGATTGTATACTCATTCCATATCCACGGTTTACGACCACACATGGCATTCTCCTTACTGTAGATTTTAATCTTTACTTTCCCTATTTTGTATGGTACTCCGAATTTCGAGGACGTCAACACAGTCTCCTAACGTTGGTGGATAAGTAAAAAAGAGTGCAACCAGTAAAACGTAAAGACCGGAGACAAAAAGTGCCTCCGGTCTTTTTCAAGCCCATTACTTGAAATACATCATCTCAAAAACTGAAGCATACCACATATCCCGCATCAGCTGACAGTTTTCGAGTCCCTTCACGATGGTATTCGAAACAACATTTTCAATACCTATAAAAAGATTGGTATCCTCATCTTTTACATACCAGGACCGTATCCATGGAGCCATATGTGCAACGGGCAACATAAACGGATTCCTGTCTGAAAGAAGGTTATGCCTTGATCGAAGCGGATGGCCTTGACGCATGTGCTCCGCAGACCGCTCAGTGACAAAAGGCTTAATCCAAGGTCGAACAAACGTCTTGTACATCGTATCAAGCTCTTGGGACACCTCTGACACTTTTGAAAACGTCGCAACATCCGTCTCACCGCACAGTATTTCAATATCACGGACACTTCTTTTGTGAATTTTCAGACTGTACAACATTTTTTCAGGATTATCTTCATGATACACGCCGCCCGACTTCACAGCATCATCACTCACATCAAGTTCGTACAATCCTGGAGGAAGCGATTCAAACGCTTCCGTCAGACCAATGAACTCTCGATGTTGCTTATTATTGGCATCTGAGCTGACAAAAATAGCCAAATGCCCTATTTTTTTTCTAGAAAGGCAGTAGATAATCTTGAGATTCCTCGATACGATTTCTTCATCCGTAAAGACACGTATCCAACCAAGTGCTTGCGGTGGCGGTGTGATATTGTCACCATCGCTCGTAAAAACCTGAACAACCATATCATGCAAGTTATGCAGATCTATAACTCTCCCGTCTTCCATACGTAACGTACCCTGCTCCAACTCATTGCCGAGGAAAAGCTTTTCAACAATGAATGCAATCTCAGCTCCAGATATTCTTGAAAATCCGTTCCACCACTTCTCAAAACCTAAAAAACGTTCGACATTTTCAAGACTAGGGTCGGCAAACAGCTTGTGGTCTTTTGACCACATCGAGTTGGCGAGATTCAAATCTTCGAAACCTGATACGAGGAGAGCGCCATCAAAATCATCATTGCCTAAATCAGACAAAAGTGATGACAAGTATTTGCCACCAAGTACCGCACCACGAATACGCATCACTTGAGAGTTTGCTTGGCCAGCCCAAAAAGATATCGGACTACCGTGTAAAGCAACGACTCTTACGAAATTAGGTACAACTGCAGCTACAAGCATTGCTGCCCAACCACCTTGGCAGTTACCAATCAAAAACGTCTTTTCCCCTGGATGACGTCTCGCAATTTCTTCGAGGAATAGAATTTCTGCAGAAAGAACGTTATAAATTGTCTGATTTGGCTCAGGCTTTGGAAAAAACCGTACACAGTACACTTCGTACCCATACTCAAAAGCAAGTCCTAGTTGTGAAAGAGCCTTGAATCCTCCTATTCCTGGGCCGTGGCCGGCACGCGGATCAATAATCAAAACTACACCTTCTTTTTCAACGAGACCACGTAAACGTCTTTCTTCTTTGCGGTTTTCTTTTGAAGTGAGTCGCGCATCACCATCTTCTCGTCTGTCACCCTGCCGACGATCCTTCATGCGAAGGAGTGCATAGTTAACAGGCTTTTCGAATGTTCGCCCATCAAGCACTACTTCATACTCAAACTCATCCGCAAATACAGGTGGCAATCCCTCCGCCTCATGTTCATAGTACATGTTACCTCGTTGTCGTAAGGCATCGAGATATAAGAACCAACGCGCACAGAGACCCATGTTATAGGTAATCAAATCTTGCATCATCTTAATCATACCCACCTCCTCGTAGAATATTTATCTCTCTATTCTTCCTTCAAAGAACAGAACTTTGTATATTTTCTACGTTTGATTTTATACTCCTCAACCATGTAAAACTACTATCCATAAGAACATAGGTGTGGTTGAAATTTATAAGTATGTAAAAATCGGCAAACATAACGTTGCCGATTTTTTTAGAGAACTTAAAATTCTTATTGTGAGACCTCCGCTTGTATATCATTTCTTCTGCACCATTCCATGAACTTTGTAAAAAGAACATGGGGACTTTCGGGAACTTCTACAATCAAAGCAAACTGCGTAGGAATTTGTTTTTTTTCGACCCGTCCAGTTAAACCGCTTGGGAGAGTTTCTTTTAACTGTCTCGCTTTTCTTGAAAGAATAATATATTCATGCCTTGGTATTTCATCCTTCATGACGTCCTCCCTGTCCTAAATTTGAAATTGCTTTCCAATTTCGATAGTACCTCTGAAATAATTTTCGTCAATATAAAAAAGTGGCCACTCACAAAGAGTGGCCACTCGATTCACTACTCGGATAATTAAAGGTGACCATGTTGCCATTTGTGTTCAATGCCTTGGACAGCACACCATTCAATGAATGCGAACGCCTCGTCAGCAGGGTATCTTGGCACCATAAACACAAGATTCTCACCTTCAATATTCCAGTCTAGACCTTTAGGAATTGTCCCCACAAGATCCTCATCTACGTTAGGTATTACATGCTTGACTAAACTCATAGCAGACTCCTTTATAGCATTTATACATCTTTTAGCTCAGTCGCGTCTTTTCGACGAGATTCCCACCTACGCAGGCAGTACCTGAACGACTGGCAACACCAACTGTTTGTTGGCGATAGCGGTAGTGTTATTAAACAACAGTCTCTTTGCCCTTTGACGTTCGTTAGACGTAATACTTACATAATTTGAAAATCGCCCTGTTGGGCGATATTTCAGTAACTTTTTTGACTTCCCCGAGTGTTGCGACACTCGAAGATGTAAGGAAAAGTTATTGAAAAATCGTCCTTTCGGACGATTTTTCAATAACTTTTCCTAACTTGCCTCGAGGGCACCCGAGAGATTAAGGTCTAGGCGCCGTCCACTGCGTTCCCGGCATGTAAGTGCGACTAAATCAAGTCTTACTAACTCATCTTGACGTCAATGTTGACGCCTGACGGTAGAGAAAGGTTTGTTAAAGCTTCAACTACTTTCGGATCGGGATTCAAGATATCAATCATACGCTTATGAACTCGCATCTCAAATTGTTCTCGCGCATCTTTGTGAACGAATGTAGCGCGGTTGACCGTGTATTTCTTGATTTCCGTTGGCAATGGTACAGGACCAACCACTTTTGCTTCGTACCGAAGTGCTGTGTCCATAATCTGCTTAATGCTTGCATCAAGAATCTTATGTTCGTAGGCACGAATGCGGATACGTAGTTTACTACCCTCACCCACCGGCGCAGTCTTTGAGCTTTTCGAAACCTTTTTTGTGGTTTTAGTTGCCATAGTAAGTAGTGATTAAAAACAATGGTTTAGTTAGGCGTTGATTTTAGTAACAACTCCCGCTCCAACAGTCTTACCTCCTTCGCGGATAGCAAAGCGCTGTTGCTCTTCAAGTGCGACAGGTGCAACAAGCTTAACCTTAAAGGTTACCGTGTCACCTGGCATCACCATTTCTACTCCTTCAGCTAAGGTAACTTCACCTGTTACGTCCGTAGTACGAACATAGAACTGTGGCTTGTATCCGCTAAAGAATGGAGTATGTCGTCCTCCTTCCTCTTTCTTAAGAATGAGTACTTCTGCTTCAAAGTCAGTGTGCGGAGTAACTGTTCCAGTCTTTGCAAGCACCTGTCCACGATGAACATCATCTTTCTTTGTACCGCGTAAAAGAATACCAGCGTTATCACCAGCCTGACCTTCAGAAAGTTGTTTGTTGAACATTTCAATACCAGTGATAGTAGTCTTGGTTGTTGGTGTAATTCCCACAATGTCGACTTCCTCTCCAATCTTGATGACTCCTCGTTCAATACGACCAGTCACTACCGTACCACGACCTTCAATAGAGAAGATGTCTTCAATAGGCATAAGGAAAGGTTTTTCTATCTCTCGTTTTGGAACAGCCACATAAGAATCCAAAACATCAGCAAGTTCAAGAATCTTCTTAGCCCACTCGTCATCCATAGACGTTGCTTCAAGTGCCTTAAGTCCTGAACCACGAATAACAGGTGCATTCTTACCATCAAATCCGTTTGCTGTGAGGAGATCACGAAGTTCTTCTTCGACAAGATCAAGCATGTCCGCATCGTCTACCATGTCACACTTGTTCATAAACACAACTATCTGAGGCACACCAACTTGGCGAGCCAAAAGTACGTGTTCACGAGTTTGTGGCATAGCTCCGTCTGTCGCTGCTACTACGAGTACAGCTGCGTCCATCTGTGCAGCTCCAGTAATCATGTTCTTGATGTAGTCGGCATGTCCCGGTGCGTCTACGTGCGCATAATGACGGTTTGGCGTCTCATATTCAGAGTGGTGAAGAGCAATAGTAATACCACGAGCTCGTTCTTCTGGAGCGTTGTCGATACCGTCTACACCTTCAAGACGTGCAGAATATCCCTTGTCTACTGCAAGAGATCCAAGCACATGAAGAATAGCGGCGGTTGTAGTGGTCTTGCCATGGTCAACGTGGCCTATGGTACCAACGTTTACATGGGGCTTTGACCTATCAAAAGCTTCTGCTGCCATAATACTTAATGTTAAGTGTTGAGCTTCCTTGCGAAGGTGAAGGCGCGAGAACTTGGCCTCAACTTCGAAAGGGTGCTCCGATTGTTGCAGTCAGACACATCCATTAAGGTGGGAGTAAAAATGAAAGTAAAATTTTTGAAAACAAACTACGTATGCTCCAAATTTTTTATTTTCGTTTTTACAAGCTCAAAAACGAATTTGTGCCATCTCTAACAACATTTAATAAAACCTCATTACGTATACCTTTCTCAGGCATTGGAGACATACAAAGAGCCTCCGCATATCACAGAAAAAAATACGCGCAGATGCGGTAAAGGAATACTACCGCAAGTCACACCGAAGTCAACCCCGTTTTAGGCTAAACTCCGAGGTATTTTATTGCTCATACTATAAATCAGGATAAATATGTTTTTAGGGTAGTCTTACATGTAAGAAAAAAGGCGGTACCAACAGGCTATACACAGGAAATTCACAGGGTTATCCGCACACTAACTCTCCTCTTGTACTGCAAAGCAGTACAAGAGGAGAGTTAGTGTGCGGATTTATCTTACATATTCTTCCGTTTTTAGTAAGTGTTAACTACACCTTCCCATACAGGTATCTACATGACGACATTTTGCAACATTACAAAAACCATTTTTGATTATTTCCTCGGCAAGTTCTCTACCTCCTTGACGAACCATGCTCCCCGCACTCATTACATATACATGTTCGGGAGCGAGGTGGTCGAGAAGTGAAGGATGATGACTAATCACAAGGAATCCTGTACCCTCTTTTTTGAGAGCATCTATAGCTTTAAATACGGTACGGAGCGCATCCACATCGACCCCAGAATCAATCTCATCAAGAATAGCAAATTTGGGTTGTAGAGCGGCAAGCTGTAGCACTTCAGAAAGTTTTTTTTCTCCCCCTGAGAGTCCTGCGGTAAGAGGTCGATCAAGCAACTCTGTTTTGATTGAAAGTGCTTCGGCCTTGTCACGAAGAGTTATGTAGAATTCTAGGACGGATACGTCGGTTTCATGTGTGGCGGTATATGCTTTGTGCAAAAACATCGCTAGTGTTAGTCCTCCAATTTTTGGCACGTTCTGCATAGAGAGAAATATCCCTTGTTGCGCCTTCTTTTCCGTTGAGAGGTCGGTAATATCGACACCATCAAGTACGAGTGAGCCGGAAGATACACGGTAGTTTGGATGCCCGAGAAGCGCATTAACAAGCGTACTTTTTCCTGAACCATTTGGCCCCATAAGTACTGAAACGCTACCACTTTCTATACTCAATGATGTATCCCGTACCACATTTTTACGGCTTTCTTCCTTTGAAACAGGATCTGAAGAAATCTCTATGCAAATATTTTTTATTTCAAGCATATGTATCAATTTATAATTTGAAATTTTTAATTTTTATTGAATACAATTTTTTTCGAAAAAAATATCCTCACCTCTTTTTCCTAATTCTTATTATCTAGGTTACATTTTAAATTTAAAGATTTAAAATTGATTACAAATTTCAAATTATAAATTACGCAGTGCTTCTTCTAATCCTCGGAACAAAAGCAAAGCACATTTTTGTCTTCCAAGGGATATTTCTATCCCGAGCATGGCATACATGTCTTCTTCGATGAGTGCTCGTGCTTCTTCGACATCCATACCAGTGAGCTTCTCAGTCAAAAGCGATGCTGCAGCTTGCGACACCGCGCATCCCACCCCTGAAAAAGTAGCTTGAGTAATACGTTTATTTTCTATGGCAAGATAGAGTATATACGAGTCTCCACATGAGGCATTTTTTGCAGGCACGGAAACCGTAGGCTTATACATCTCTTCTTTGTTCCTCGGGTTGTTGTAGTGGTCAAGTATGTGCTGTTTGTATATTTCTGAATTTTGCATAGTTCTTTTTTATGCTTGAGCAAAAATCCGCTGTGCCTCCTTTACACTTTCTATCAGGGCATCAACATCATCTTTCGTAGTATACAGATATATACTCGCGCGTGTTGTTGCAGGTATACAAAGCTCGGTGTGAAGCGGAACAGCACAATGGTGCCCTGCACGCACTGCCACGCCATTTTTTCCCAAAATTTCAGCCATGTCGTGCGGGTGTACCGTGGCAAGCGTAAACGATACGATGCCGATATTGTGCACAGGGTCAGATGAAAATATTTTTACACCTTCAATTTTTTTCAATTCTTGTTGCGTATACGCAAGTGTCTCATGACAGTGTGTTTGTATGTTTTCGACACCAATAGTCTCAAGATACTCGACTGCTTTTTTTAGTCCTATAACCCCCGCAATGTTTGGTGTCCCCGCCTCAAAACTCCACGGTTGCTCACCAAGCACATAATCCGTGCGTGTTACCTCCTCAATAATTCCACCACCCAAATAGCTTGGGGTCAGTTTTGCAAGTTCACTCTTTTTTCCATACAAGACCCCAACCCCTGTCGGTCCGCACATCTTGTGTCCTGAGAAAAAAAGAAAATCTGCATCAAGTTGTTTTACATCGACTGGCACGTGACCCACTGCAGCAGTCGCATCCACCAAGACCAGCGCTCCCACTTCGTGTGCACGCCGTGCAACGCGTGTAACGTCGTTTATCGTGCCGAGTACATTGCTCGCGAGCGTGAGAGCTACAAGCTTTGTCTTTTCTGTGATACATTTTTCAGCCTGGTCGTAGTCGAGTTCGAAACATTCTCCAAGCTCAATGTAGCGGAGGTTGAGTTTCTTTCGTTTTGCAAACGCCTGAAGAGGCAGGAGTACGGCATTGTGTTCCATAATAGTTGTCACCACCTCATCTCCTTCAGAAAATGTGTCTGTAAGTTCAAACGCGTACATGAGCATGTTTGAAGAGCCTGTCGCTCCCGCGGTAAAGATTATTTCATCACTGTCTGCTCCAATAAAATTTGCAATAACCCTCCTAGTTGCCTCGTACTCCACACTTGCCTTTTCTGCCTCCCGATACAAACCCCGATGTATGTTTGCGCGATACGTTCGGTAGTACTCATCCATAGCTTTGAGCACCGGCTCAGGTGTGAGTGAGGTTGCTGCGGAGTCTAGGTATACGGAAGAACCTTCCTTTTGAAGAATTGAAAAGTCCTTACGGATTATATCTATGTCCATATTAATGCGAATTTGAAATTTACAATTTTTAATTTTTATTGAATAACATAATGATTTAATTTTAAATGAAAAACGTGGATTGCTTCGCTCTGCCGCAATGACACGCTTTTCAAATTGTGACATTAAGTCTTCATTTCAAATTAAAAATTTCAAATTAAAAATTAAAATCTTATCCATTACTCTCCATCCCGTTAGAGATAGGAAACCGCAGTTTCCGTCCAGAATGATTTTCTTCAGTATACTCTCACTTGAGCCCACAATTAATAACACTCTAAAGTACTCAATTTTTTTTATCTCTAACGGGATCCATTTCTAGCTCAATCAACTTATTAAATTCGACGGCATACTCAAGGGGGAGCGCTTTCGTAATGGGGTTCACAAATCCTGAAATAATCATACGTATCGCATCATCTCGTGAAAGCCCTCGGCTCTCCAGATAAAAGAGTTCCTCCTCGCCGATACGTCCTATGGTTGCTTCATGACTTATCATAACGTCATCTTGTTTGTTCTTCACCGCCGGGAAAGTATTTGCCTCAGACAAAGAATCCAGGAGGAGCGAGTCACATACGAGCGAAGCGGAAGCCCCTACGGCTTCACGAGTAACTTTGATAAGGCCTCGATAGTTTGAAATGCCTCCATCTTTGCTCACTGACTTTGAGCGAATCGTACTTGAGGTGTGGGGTGCAAGGTGGATAGCTTTTGCTCCCGTGTCCTGCACTTGTCCCTTGCCCGCGAAGACGAGACTCAAGTTGTCACTTTTTGAACCCTCCCCTTTGAGTACGGAGCACGGATAGAGCATCGTAACCGCCGACCCCATGTTACCACTCACCCAATTCATTTCACCATATGCCTCTACGATAGCTCGCTTGGTGTTGAGGTTGTACGTGTTGCGGGACCAATTTTCGACACTGATATACTTAATCTTGGCGTGCGGATGTACAAAAAGTTCCACACATCCTGCATGGAGTGATGAGGCGTTGTACCGTGGCGCACTACAGCCCTCGATATAGGTTACCTCAGCACCCTCATCAGCAATGATAAGTGTGTGTTCAAACTGCCCGCTCGCGCTTCTGTTCATCCTGAAATATGCCTGAAGAGGCTCCGCTACCTTCACACCTTTGGGAATATAAATAAACGTCCCTCCGCTCCACACCGCTCCATGGAGCATGGTGAATTTGTGGTCCCCGGCAGGCACGCACGTATTCATAAAATATTTTTCTACCATATCAGGATAGTTTTTGAGCGCAGTGTCCATGTTCTCAAAAATAACCCCATCTTTCAGTAAGGACTCTTTCAATTTGTGATAGACCACATTTGAATCGTACTGTGCACCCACCCCACCGAGGTACTCTTGCTCTGCTTTCGGTATGCCAAGCTTTGTAAACGTTTCTGTAATTTCGTAAGGAAGCTCGTCCCAACGGGTAGCTTCAGCAACTTCCGGATTAATGTAATACACAATATCCTTCAAATCGAGCTTTGTTAGTTCAGGACCCCATGTAGGAAGTGGTGTCTTTTCAAAGAGTGCAAATGCCTCAAGACGTTTTTCTTTCATCCACTGCGGCTCCTGCTTACTCTGAGATATATGCTCTATGAGCTCCTTAGTTAACCCTTTTTGAAACGCTTCGTATGCCATAGGTCTAGTATATAGATGTGTAGTAGAGGCACAAGATTTCGGTGTCAAACTTCTCAAAATGTCGTTCATCCCGTCGTGGCGGGACTCACTCCATCTTGTTTTCCTAGAATGTATCCGTTTGTGCAGGTCGTCCCTATGACTACTTACGATTTTTGTGCCACAACATCAAAATATTCTGAGTCAACCAACACGACTTGGTGAAAGTCTCGACCAACTGTTCGATACAACAGGGTAGCGATACATGACGCGTCTTTTCCATTCCACTCATAATCCCTCTCCATCTGGTCGTACAGATGAACCGTTACACCTTGAGTGACACTCTTTTGGAACACCATTGTCTCTCCTTGAAAACACACGGTAGAAATGTAGATATTTGCTGCAATCTTCTCAGGATTGTCCATTACTGCTTTATACGAAACGGTGTCGCCATACTGTACCGTTCCAGATGATTCCAGTGTAAGTGTCCCCCCGCCAGTAGGAATACTGGGTTCGAGTGCTTGTGAGAGTTGTTTAGCAGCACTAGAAACCATGAGTCCAAACCCCAGTGCCATACTTCCCACAAGCAAAATACCCAGGTAAGGTCTAATGTGTTGAAGATTACTCTCAAGATTAGTATTTATCACTACTGCTAGTATACCATTGCTCGCCGTACAAAAAACGTAAAACGTGTATACTTTGAAGTGTAAGCCGCCTTAATAAAAATATGAAACAATCACTATATAAAAATCCTACCGTCCTTGCGTTGAGTGCCGCTTGTATCTCTGGCATGTCGATTTTTATTAACAAAATTGCGGTTACTTCTTTGCAAGACCCAATCCTGTTTGCAGGATTGAAAAATACAATGGTTGCACTATGTTTAGTTGGTATCGTACTCGCGTACTCAAAAAAAAAGGAGCTACGTACTATTTCAAAAAAACAATGGGGACAGCTGATGCTGGTCGGTCTCATAGGTGGAGCGATACCTTTTGGACTCTTCTTTACAGGACTCAGTATGATTCCAGCTATCAATGGAGCGATGATACACAAGACTCTTTTTGTGTGGGTTGCACTTCTTGGAACACTTGCCCTGCGTGAACAACTCGCACCTTTACAGTGGGTAGGAGTTTCTTTACTTTTCGCTTCAAATCTAATAGTTGGTGGCTTTGGAGGGTTTACAGGAAGTACGGGTGAGCTACTTGTACTCAGCGCAACACTTTTCTGGGCAGTTGAACACATTCTTGCAAAGAAAATGGTAGGTGAACTCTCTGTACGTATCGTAGCGAGTGGACGAATGGTGTTTGGTTCAATATTCTTAGGTGCTTTTCTTGCGGTGACAGGGCGCTTGTCAGGTCTTGGTGACATGTCTTTATCGAGTACCCTTTGGATAGCACTTACTAGTATCTTTTTACTTGGTTATGTCGTCACGTGGTATTCTGCATTGAAATACGCACCCATGGCATACGTTGCTGCACTTCTCGTACCCGCTACACTCATCACCAACATTCTTACTGCAGTTTTTATAACAGGTACACTTACTGAAACTCAGGTACTCTCTGGTTTTCTCATGATACTTGGCACCACCTGTATTATCTTTTTTATGAAACAATCAGGAGCTATTACCAAGTCAAAGATGACCGTTACAGGGTAACATATGGATGGAGTACTTCGATGTAGTCGCTATGCATTTGGCCCCAACAGGCTCCATTTTTGTGGACCCGATGCAAATAGAGAAATATGGGATTACCTCAATGATGGCTTTACCGACTTTGGACTCCAAAAATTACTGAAGGGGTTTGAAACACTCTACCCCTACCTTGACCGCATAGCGCGGAGCAACCACATCCCTGACCCTTTCGACCCGCGAGTTGTTGAAGCGTATTGGATAGGAAATGAACTCCTCGGTGGCGTGGACAAAAACACTTTACATCAATATTTTATTGATGATTTGCGACTGAAAGATAAACTTCCTATAAAGACTTTTAGAGTACTTGAAGACAGGATAGGGAAAGGAATTCTCCCGAACCACAATTATCACGTGATAAACGTCCCAAAAAAAATGGGGCTTCAAGAAACGGAAGCGAGTATCGACGCAATGGACTCATGCAGAATCAGCTGGGGGAAGGTTACAGATGTTTCTGGACCAAACATTACCCTGCTCTACGAGCCACTCTTGGTAGCTAACAATAGATTTTTTCTTGGAGATCCCATTGAAAAGAAGATAGTGCGAAGACTTGAAGCAGACTACGATATAGAGATGTTGCAACCGGGACAATACGTAACGCTTCACTGGGACATACCTTGCGAGGTACTCACCGAGAAAATAATCCAGCAACTCAGGCACCATACACTGCGCGCTATACAAATAGCCAACCTTGACTAAAGACTGTTTGCACACATAATAGCAAAAGAACAATAACCGTAGTTTCATTTAGAAAAATCGAAGGAGGAAATTATGATGCCTTGCTCAACAGTCGCAGAACGCAGTACCAACCAAATTTTCCTACCAGTACCACCTGTATACGCTGTCCCCGTTCCGAAAACTCCCGCACAAGTCCATGCGCTGTATGGTTTTACCTGCTTGGGAGCGCACAACACACGAAGGTGTTTCCCGCTTGACTTAAACCCCATACTCAGAACAATCGTTAAGTATAGTCGCTTTCCAAGTGACGAATTCATCAGAAAATTTATTCCACGTCCCTTTTTAATCCTTGAAGGACACAGTCACAAGAAATGTACCATGGAGGAGGCGTACTACTTCTGGCGGATTACACACCAAATCGTACGAGAGGGGGAGACGCCCGTTTCCATCGCTGAAGTGACCAAGTTTGGGCCAGGTGGTACGTATGTCGGTAAACCAATACACCACCGTGGTAAACCAATTGGTTCAAAAGCCTTACAATATCAGTCCTGTGTTATTTTCAACCACCTCAGGTATCCCGTTGAGGTTGGAACAAAAGTTTTCGTGCACAACTTCGAAATAGCAGAACTCGTCCCACCGGATTTTCCTCTCTAAACTGTTCATTCCTTTCTTTATAGAGCGCCGACAACTTTTGCAGTCGGCGCTTTATCTGTACACTAGCATGTATGCATGTATGCATTTTTGGAAACCCCGACATCGAAATGGACTCACTCCCTACAAGACTTCTGCCGAAGCTGAGAGAGCTTTTTCCTGAGGTAACATTTACAATTCTCGACCCAAACGAAGAATGGGAAGTCGAAAAGGATATGATTATCATCGACACTGTTGTTGGTATAGAGGAAGTCACCGTGTTTGAAAGTCTCGAAGCCTTTAGTAAAACACCTCGCGTCACCTGTCACGATTTCGACGCGTACACCAACCTGCAGTTCCTCAAGAAACTCGGCACCATAGACAGCACCTACATCATCGGTATACCAGTAGGTATGCCAATAGTGAGACTCATTCCAAAGCTTACTAAAGCCATACAATCTGCATTCCAAAATAATACTAGAATTAATTCTAGTATTATTTAGAATTTAGTGTACAGTACTTACCAGAATGAGTGTTCACAGTAGCCCTTATGTTCAAGGTAAAACTCCGGAGGATAGAAAATGTCAAAACTTATCGCTTTCCTGCTTATTCCCGAATGTGGAGCTTGCGAATCTTGCACTTGCACAACGGATAACTTGCCCGAAATTTTTCGGAAAGAATTCGCCGAAATACGTCCGTGGGCGGAGTACACCCCCCACCAAAATCACCGTCTTGTCGTATGGCTCGGTGATGGGAAAAACAAGAAACAGCAGCCTGACAAGGAGATGAAAAAGTTGCTCGGTGATAACACTTCTGATTCAGTGGAATACTTTTGTCTGTGTTCTGTGTGTCAAAAACTCATCAGCATGCAAGCATACCCGCATGATCACGATAATGATGAGTTCTGGAATCTTGACAACTGCGAATGTCCTGGCACTTGGAGCCACCCAAAACAAGTACCTTAAGCATTTTGAAGTTGACCAGACGCAAGCCCCTCACTCAGGGGCTTGTTCTTATTTTATCGTCAATAATCCATATCCCGACATAAAGAGGAAATTGGTTTTCTAAATATTTAATTTTGAAATGGTTGCTCTGAGCGAAATACTGAAGACTTCATTTCAACATATTGCCAAGTAGTTTTTCTTGCTTACCCTTTGACCTACGCAGAATGATCTACATAGTGGACTCTTTCGTGTAATTCTATTTTTTTATCGGTATACTCATCATCTATGATTTGCCTAAGGTTTTTGCAATCTAGCCCTAAAGATTCAAGTACTTCACATTTTTGCAGAAGATCGTTTCTCCATTGTTCAAGAGCCTGTAAATCTTTTTGAAAAATTTCGTCAGTTTCAGTTTTATCTACTGAAGATTCGTTTTGCTCTTCACCGCTTGGCACAAAAACCTTCTGGCTTTCTCGTTCTTTTTGTACTCCCTCTCCAAAATTCATGGTTATATGTTTGTCTATTAGAATTTTATTTTTTGATAGCATCTTCTTTTCTTACTTTCATACATCTTAAAGTAGTATTTTTATGATAGCCACGATTGCTATAGCAGTCCAGACCATGTTCAAAACACCAGGTTGGTAGGCTTTCTTTTTAAAAGAGATATACATAACCCCAACAGCACCTGTTGCATTGAGTAGTTGATACATGAGACTATCTGAAACTATCACATTAAAACTCAATAGTGCGTAGGCAAGCACTATTGCAATCGTTCCATACCATCCTACTATTTCACTACCATCTAATTTGCCCATAACAATTGATTACTTAAATAAATTACTTAATCGTCAAGCGGCGCAGGACATACAGGGGTCATAGGCACGGATGAGCTTTTCGAGCTCGAAAGTTATCGCCTCCACGTCAGTCACCCCTTTTGCCACGAGATCTTCGACGAGTCGTCCGCAGTCCTCTTCGATATTTATCTGGTTTTGCCCTGTAGGTACGATGACTTCTCCATCCATTATCTTGCCGTCCGCCCCTACATGAATCTTATGGTAGAGCGCTCCACGAGGAGCCTCAATAACCCCAATACCTGTGGCTTCTCGATATGGCATCTTAACCAAATCTTCTTGTACTATAGGGTTGTTTTTAAGAAGGTCGATACTCTCATCAACCGAATGCATAATTTCTATTGCCTGAGCCAAGTTGTTGTGAAAAATGTTTGTTGAGGGAAACAGTGCAAGTGCGGATTGACACGATTCTTTCGTCTTTGGATGTAGCTTATCCCGAGCTATGTTCATACGAGCAAGTGCACCCACCATATAGGAGTCTCCTTTGTACTGATACGCGCTCGCTTGCGAGTATGGCAATACCACGTGCTCGACAAGCTCACGGTAGAGCTTCTCGTCATACACCTCACCCTTACTCGTACGTATTCTGCCATTAATATATCCATACCCTTCGTCAGGCAAAAGTGCCATGTAGTCGGTATGTCGGTCAAAGGCAAACGTGCATTTCTCAAACTCCGCGACAAGTCGTACCGTAGCCTCGCGTAC
>LCCS01000020.1 GCA_000998045.1 Parcubacteria group bacterium GW2011_GWD2_42_14 | reverse complement strand
GGAATGAGTACTACAACAATCTAGAACATTGCGGACTTGATGGAAAGACTCCTAATGAAGTACTGTATTCATAACCGCCATATGTCCTTGCCTAAAACAGTCTATTACTTATTTATAGGCTAAGCAATTAAAACCGCTCTAAAGCTTGCTCGATGAGTTTTTTTTCTCCGGTAAATTGTGTACGTAATATTTGTCGCACCTCGGTTTTTGCAAACGCTTTTTTGTAGGATCTTTGGTTTGCAAGTGCATCAAACATATCAGAAACCGCAAGTATTTGTGTAATAAACGGTAGGTTGGTGCCACTTGCTATATGAGTGGATTCTTTTCCTCGTCTCAGTGATTTGCGAGGATAGGGAGTAGGTGTGTATTCATGATGTGCAACCACTACCTTCCTAGCAATTGCAAATGTTTTTTCTTTGAGTCGTAAGAAACCATACTGTGGATGCTTCTCAATTTCTTTTCGCTCATCACGGGTGAGTGCTAATTTTTTTGTAAGTATTTTTTTGGGAATATCACATTTACCAAGGTCGTGTAGCAATCCTGCAGTTCCCAATAACACAATGTCTTTTTTTGAAAGATGATTTTGTTGCCCTATATCCATAGCAAGCGCTCCCACACGAAGTGAGTGGGCCAAGGAATCCACATCATGCTTTTCAAGCTGGGAAAGATGTTTCTTGAGATATTTCTTATTACGCAACTGACCAACGAGGTCGTTACTTAGGGGGCTCTGTAAGGTCATGGTACTAAAATGTTATCACGCATCCACATGCCATATGCAGACTTATAAACAGGTTGATGGAGGAAAAGGTACACAGCTTTATACACCACGTGACCAGTTCACCTGTTATGACGAAATACTATTTGTTGACTTACACCACCCGTGACAAGTACACAGAAAGTGCAGTTATATCGTTGTCTGCCCAGATAATTCCACGGTCACTCACATACCAATAGGCAAGTCCGATTTCAAATCGTTGAAGGCGTATACCATAGCTGTTTGCTATTGAGTATTGTCGAAACGACATGCCTGAAACGGTAGTCCCTACTGTGTTGCCACGTTCATCTACTTCAAACTGACTCGGCGCTTCATGATACACAGTGTGAATAGTTGCATTGTCGTAGGTATAGGCATAACTCCAAGACGGAAATGAGCAAACCAAAATGGCCAGAAAGACGAACAAACTTTTAATAAGGGTGCTCATATCGTATTTCTTTTTTAGGACTTCAGTGATGTGTTCCATTTTTCCAGGTTCTCCATCACCATCATATTCAACAATGTCTTTCGGCTTCTTGGTGTACTTACAATATTTTAAGTAGAGTGCTGGGACCAAGAGGAGTGTTAGAACTACCGCAAACATAAGACCAAACATGATAGCAATTGCGATAGGACGCCAAAGTTCTGATGCAAAGATGAGTGGAGAAATACCAACGATTGTGGTAATTGAAGTTAGAAGAATAGGGCGAAGGCGGAGTGCAGCACCCTCTATCACCACATCTCGCAAACTCATTTGAGGATGCTCAATACGCATTCTGTTCCAAACATCCACGAGTATGATGGCATTGTTCACCACAATTCCAGCAAGAGCGATGAAGCCAAGCATGGAAGGGAATGAGAGGTACTCTTGAGTTAGGAGAAGTCCAAGCAACACACCTATGAGTGAGAGCGGAACAACAGCAAGTACGATAAATGCTTCGCGGAACTTATTAAACTGAATAATCAATACAGCGAACACAAAAATAATTCCAAGAAGCAGGGCACGGAACATGTCTTTAAACGATTGGTCCACGTCCTCCGTCTCCCCTCCAAGTTTCATTGTGACTCCTTGAGGAAGGGCACCTTTCGAGGCAAATCGTTCCTCAAAAGCCTGACTCACTTCACGAGCCACAAACCCCTCTTCGACTTGACTCGATGCTGTCGCAATACGTTTCTCATCTTCTCGTTGTATCGTGTCACTTGATGCTTCCAATGTACTTGTAAGTACGCTACCAAGAAGGATGACGCTACCGTTAGGTGTACTTATTGGAAGCTCAGCAATAGCATCAAGTGTTGTACGGTTGGTGTCATGTACGGTCGTCCATCCTGTGTTTAAATTTAGTTTTACCACCACATCAATCTCTTCTCCGTTCTTCTTTATTGTCGTTGCTTCTGTACCGAACACAGCACTTCGAAGCGTGCCCGCAATACTAGCAGGGGAGAGTCCTAGTGAAGCTGCTTTTTCTCTATCTACAGAAAGAGAAAATTCATTTGCATCATCCTCACCGCTTGAAGAGACCGTACGTGTTCCCTCAATCTCACGGAGGACATCTGCAGCATCATTTGCAAGTTTTTTAAGCTCTGCGATATCATCTCCATAAAAAGTTACGAGTACCGGAGCTCCGGAAGGTGGTCCTTCTGATGGTTGGTAGACTCTGACATTGAGGTCATTATATGGAGCAAGCTCAGTCTCAATTTGTTGTAAAATTTCTAAAGAACTGCGTTCTCTATCTTTAAAAAGGTTGACGGTAATAGACCCGAAACGAGGACCGTTACCGGGGTTTTGATCAAACGCACTCCCTGCACCAACAGTGGTCGTAAAGGACTCAATCTCTGGGATTTCCAAGAGTATATCTTCTATTGGGTGCATAGAAATATCCGTGTGTGCAAGCGGAGTACCCTGAGGTTCCTCAAGGTTTAGATACAAGTAATCAACATCACCCTGTGGAAAGAAGCTTACTTTTATAATACCGAAGTACGGGAGAACCATAAGGACAACGAGCAACATTGCGAGACCACCCACAAACCATCGCTTGCGACTTTTTGAATCAAGTATCCAAGGAATTTTATTTTTGTACCACGTACGTAGCTTGTTTATGTAATACTCTTGTTTGCCTTCAAACTCACCCTCCTTGCTTTTAAGAAATGTCGATGCAAAAAGAGGGATAAACGCAAGTGAGATGACGAGTGAAGAAACAAGTACTGCAATAACAGTAAAAGGTATACCCGAGATAAATTGCCCCGTTATTCCCGAAATAGTAAACAGAGGTACAAAAACAGCAATTGTGGTCAAATTGCCTGTCGTCAACGGGTAATGGAAATCATGAATAGCATTCTGTACTGCCTCATTTTTTCTCATACCTGCCTTTATGTTGGTATGTATCGCTTCCACCATCACTATTGCAGTATCAACCAAAATACCGATTGACAAAATAAGTGAGAAGAGGGAAATGAAGTTGAGCGTATTACCACTTCCTTTCATCACCATGAGTGCTGTCAGAAAAGAGAGGGGAATAGAAAGAGATGCGATAATAGCTGCGCGCCATCCGAGAGTTAAGAAAAGCACAAGCAATACCAAACCGACCGTTTGCAATCCACTGTTCGTCAACTGCGCGAGGTCGCTAATAATCTGCTCTCCAGCATCGTATGTCATTACTATCTGCGATTCTGCCCCACTGTTGGTATTCGTTGTTTCAATAAGATCTGCTATGTTTTTTGAAACAGCAGTGATGTCTGCACCACGTTGTTTATAGACAAGAAGTGTGGCTGCTTGAATAGGTGGTTTACTTTCTACTGAAACGCGAGAAATAGTACTTGCATCTTCTACGCCGTCGCCAACAAAAGCTATATCTGAGAGTCGTACGACAACACCTTTAGGTGTCACGATAGGTATGTTTGCAATTTGTTCAGCTTCTTCAAGACGTCCTTTAAACTGAATTGCATACTCAACTCCATCCACTTCGAGTGAGCCGACAGGCGCTGTTATGTCGTTCATACTGATTGCCGAGGTAACATTTTGTAATGTTAGTCCATGTAACGCCAAATCTTCTTTACGCACCACGACCGTCACCTCTCTATCACGTACGCCGGTCACTTCAGCCCGCGATACTCCTTGAACACCCTCGATTTCGTCAGTAAGTGCATCTGCAAGCTTTTTAAACTCTGTCACTGGCAAGTCACTGACTATACTTGCGATAATAATAGGTTGATCTGAAAAATTGACTTCGGTCACGACAGGATCGGTAGCATCACTAGGTAGATTACCTTTTACCCTATCAACCTCATCTTTAACTTTATCTATTGAGTCCTTAATATCCGCTGAGGCTTCGAACTCCACCACAACAGAACCTACTCCTTCTCGAGAGGTTGAAGTCACCTTTTTAACATTATCGATATTTGCAACTGCTTTTTCCAGTTCAACAACGATGAGGTTTTCTATATCTTCAGGGGAAGCACCAGAAAGAGCACTCGTTATTACCGCGATAGGTATCTGCACCTCAGGTGCAGACTCACGTTGAATAGTCAGCGCAGCATTCAAACCAAAAATAACCAACGCGACAAGAAGTAAGTACGAGAGAGCTGTTTTCTCGGTAAAAAATGTCCAAATTCGTGCCATATGTTTTCGTTGTTCGAATAAATGTGATGATAATTATTGCGTTTCGGTGTTCACCACGACAGCATCTCCTTCAGAAATACCACGGACATCATTCACAATCATTATGTCAGCAGTCAATCCTTCTGGCACAAGCATCTTGCTTCCGAGTATCGGACCTTCTTGTATGGGATGTGCCTCAAGTGTGTTGTCTTCCTTTACGGTAAACACAGCAAAACCTCTCGGAAGTACCTTAATAGCTGAAATAGGAATAGAAAACTCTGTAGTTGTTGCTTGTTGCGTCGTTTTTTCAGTTTCTGGTTCATTTCCTTGAAACGCAACTTCAACAAACGCGCCGTTTGTAAGTGTGGCATCACTGGTAATTCCCACAGTCACACGAGATTTTTTTGTCACAGGATCAAGTCCAGGAGAAATGCTCGTCACCATTCCTTGATACTTACCATCTATCAATACTGGCCCACCCACAACGATACGATCACGTACACTGTCACTCACAAACACTTCAATCTCCAGCGCACCTTCGTTTGCAACAACCGCCACAACATCAAATGAGCTTAGGAAGTCACCACGTGTAGCATTTAAGGTACTTACCGTACCACTGATAGGTGTTCGGATAAGTGTATTTTCAAGTTGTGCGTACGCTCCCGCAAGTGCACCTTGAGCTTGCGTAACACCTGCTTGTGCCGCTGCAACATCTTCACTTCTTGCACCACTCAAAACTACGTCAGACGAAAGGCTAGCCACCTGAGAACCACTCTTTGCCGCCGTCAGACCGTTTCGTGCTCCGTGTACGAGATTTTGTGCACTACTGATATTTGAACGCGCACCTAACACTGTTGCTTCTTGTGCCGACTTGGTGGCGCTCGTTAGATTTGCATCGATAGTTTGCTCTGAAATATACGAACTGATTGAGTTTAGAAAAGTTTTAATTCTCTCAAGGTCTCTTTCAGCCTCCATGAGACGCGCGTCGAGTGCGTCGTCAGAAATAGAAGTCGCTGTTTTTTGCTTCCAACTTTCTAGAATTTTCGCAATTTCAACGCGCTCCTTTTCAATAATCTGCCTTTCATCAAATGAAGCTGAACGGATACGGAAACTTGGATTTACGGTGTAAGGATTTGAGAAAAAATCATCGGCTTGTGCAAAGACTGCATCTTGTGCCAGAGTATACGCTTGCGAGTACGCACTGCGTGCAGACTGTTTTGCTGTCTGTAATGTCACTTGTGCAGCCTGTGATTGCACAACAGAACTTGTTTTGTCTTCTGGACGCGCCCCAGCGTTAATCTTGTCTAACTGAGCTTTTGCCGCAGCAACCATGCCTTGAGCTGAGAGTACTGCAGCTCGTTCACTTTGGTTTGAGATTTCTGCAAGAATTGCTCCAGCTTTTACGAACTGTCCAGGACGAGCATACACTTGTGTTACTTCTCCTGATTTTTGAGCACGGAGTTCAGCTTGAGAAACGCTTCGTACTTCACCGAGGAGTACAAGAGGTTCTGATTCAGCTGACAACGCGCCCACTGAGGTGACAACAACAGATGGAGTACGTACTTCATCAGTGGGAACTACTTCATCATTCCTCCCAAATATGAAAAAACCAAGTAACAACAAAACTACCACAAGCACAGCAATACTTTTTCGCGGATGTCGTTTGATTCGTAACCACTCTCGCTTAGAGAGGGAACGGGCTGTATGTAGTATTTTCACGGTAGTTTTAGTTGATTAGAATTTACGTGGTGTGCGTAAATCCTTATGGTTGTTAAAGTAAGGGCAATTTATACACTATATTGACCACATTGTCAAATACTGCTTGGGTACAACGCCTACTGAGTACGTCTTACTGAACCGTAACATAACCAGTCACACAAGGTACCTTGCTTTACACAGTACCAAATGATATCATATACAAATGGATGAGAAAAGCACTGAAAAAAAAATAGAAACGTACAATATTGAAAACTCAAAGTCGCAACTGCGTAAAGGTTTCTTGGAGTTTTCTGTTTTGTTAATTATTGGGACACAGCCTACCTACGCTGTCGATATACTAAAACAATTAAAAAAGGCGAACTTGCTCGTAGTGGAAGGAACTCTGTACCCGCTTCTCTCAAGGCTCAAGTCACAAGGAATTGTTTCCTACTCATGGGAAGAAAGCAAAAATGGTCCTCCGCGAAAAATGTATAGCATCACGACAGATGGAAAAACTTTTTTAGGTGTACTTGAAGAATATTGGAAGTCGTTAGATTCAATAGTTAATATATTTATCACACAATATGAAAAAAGTAATTAGCATAACGCTTGGTGGAGTTGTCTTCGCAATAGAAGACAGTGCGTACGAAAAGTTGTCGGAATACCTTACGACTATTGAGCATACGTTTTCAGGTAACACCGACTATCGTGAGATTGCACTTGATATTGAAAACGCAATTGCGGAAAAGTTCACGCAAGCTGGAAAGAGTGAAAAGCATGCGGTATCGGTACAAGACGTTGAGCATGTCATTGGCGAAATGGGAACAGCAGAAGCGGTAGCGTCTGAGGATATGGCGTCTCATGCAAAACGTATTGAAGAACCTTCAAGTGAGACAGGGGGTGCAGGGACTACAAGAGAGCGCCGTTTCTATCGAGACACCGAGGACGTGATTATTGCCGGAGTCGCCTCTGGAATTGCACGGTATTTCGATATTGACCCTGTTATCGTTCGAGTACTTTTTGTTATCTCACTCTTTTTCAACGGGTTCGGCTTTTTCGCATATATAATTCTTTGGCTTATTGTGCCACCCGCAGTGACCACAGCAGAGAAATACGCCATGCGAGGTGAGCGTGTCACGATTGAAGAAATCACAGAACAAGTAAAAAAAAACATTCAAAAAATTGACGAGAAGAAAATAGGGGAGACAACTCGTGGATTGTGGGAGAACATTAGAAGTTTTCTCCAGAACGTTTTTACTTTTTTAAGAAAATTCATTCAATTCTTTTTTAAAATAATTACGGTGGTTGTGGGGTTCGCACTCTTACTCCTCGGCGCTTTTGGTATAGCTGGACTTGTTTCCGCCGTTAGCGTTATCTGGCTTGGTGAGAGTACTTGGATTCGTCCAGAATTTCACGAGATACTTACCACACTACTCGCTAACCCTGCAAGTTACCTCTTTATTCCCGCTCTACTGGTAAGCATCACCATACCATTACTTGTCTTTATCATACTTGGAGGTAGTTTGGTTTCCGGGAAAAACCTTTTCACCTTGACCAAGGGAATTATTCTAGGAGTGGTGTGGATAGTAGCCATCACCCTTGCAGTCACACTCGGCGTAGTCTATCAACCAATACGTATAGAAACAGACCGGTTTTCAGATGACGGGATCTATGTTGAACAAAGCACCATTCACATACAGGGGAAACCTGAAGAAGTGCCAATCATATACAAAATTGAAACTCCTTATAATTAACGATAGAACGCCGTCAGTAAACTGACGGCGTTCTCAAAATTTCAGAGCCCTATACTCGTAAACGTACTTTTTTTTCTTTCTGTATCTCTTCGGGGGTTGTTCTTTCTTTTTGTAACCTCAACACTTCTTTGTATACCCCATCCTTGAAAACAAAGTAGTGTACAAACCCGTCAATGGTATAGCTGTACTCCAAAAGCTCGATTTCTCCAGCTGTGGCAAGTGGTGGCTTAACCAATTCCAGTAAGGAATCAACCGTTGCAATACGAGCACTTGGATCAAGGTTTTGGAAAACAGCGAAGATACGGTTGCCTTCCGTCATTTCGCTGTGGATGATTTCCCACGTTAAAAAGTCATCTGGATTAACGAGCCCTTCGTGTATAGGCAACTCAGCCATGGAATGACAAGTGAAAAAAACGACAAGAACCAGTGCGAAGGAAAATACTTTCAGGGAGTATCTCATAGCAAAAACCTCCTAAAGGATTCTGAAACGTAAACTGAACCCCGGCGAACATGTATCATCGCCGGGGTGGGGAGCATTCTACATCAAACAGACTGGATCGATTTCAAGCAATCGCACATTTGGTACGCATGCGTCTCTGAGCCTTTCCGCAATAAATTCGAAAGAGCTCCGATGGAACGATTTTCTTACCCAAACGATAACCTCTGGAGTTCTGCAATCCGCTTTCCACTTCTCTTCCAGTCGGTCAAAGAGTAGATTTTCATCTGCAACCAAGTTTCTCGACCACGAAGGAGTATCGGCCTTCTTGAGCATTATTGTGCAGTAGAAGTACAACACTTCGGAGACTCCAAAGAGCCCTTCGATTACCTTTATAGCCCTTACTTGGGATTTAGGGCACGTAGCAAAAAAATGTGCCTCTTTCGGAGAAGTGGGAACCTCCCAGTCGAGATATGGGCTTTCCACTCTCTTTCTCAGTTCAAGTGCGAATTGTTCGTAGTCAAAATACGAACTACCAATAATCTTTGCAACACCAAACCGCCTGTACAGTCCCGTTTTAAGTATTTCATTTGCTTCAGTCATAAGAGACCCCCTTCGTTGAATTTTATTCACTTCACAAAAAACATTACTGTTTGTAACTTAGAGGGTTTTTGGAATTATGTCAATACATTTCCCCAGCAAACACGTCGCTCAGATATCTTGTTGTGGAGGTCTCCAGAAAATTCTTGAAAGAATACCTTTCGTTTCTCCATAAGCTACACGTCGTGCATATCGAACGCCAGCGCGTTCACACGCACGAAGTATCTTCCTATTATTAAATGTTTCTAAATCACCACTGTACCGAGATCCTACGTACCGAGATCCGAAGTACACAAACACCCCTCTGAGCCAGAAAGGAGGAAAGGCAAAAAAAAGAATTTTTTGAGCCCATACAGGCGTTCCTCCAGAAACAAGAAAATATGTATACAAGTGCCCAAGCTTTCCTGTAGGTTGTGCGAGCTTGTTCTTCTCGTGAAAATCAAGTGCCAAAAAACGTATGCGATCAATAAAATTTTTAAGGTGAGCGGGTACGGAGAAGTTGTATGTCGGAGTTGCTATGACGAGTCCCTGCGCGTAGCGAAGTTTTTCTATGAGATTATTAAACGCTCCCTCGTGCGACGTCGGTCCATTTCTATTTTCAAATGAGTATGTATCAATAGCAATATCCTCTAGATACAATTTATCTGCACGCACAAGAGAAACAGTACGTACGCCCCGTATGAATGCATCAAGCATCGAGTCAGAGTTTCTCCCTCTTGAAGGAGAGCATGATATACAAATAATTGTTTTCACATACATGTAATTCTAGCAAATTTTGCCGTTACATGTGCACGAGCTTTATTAGCGCAACCCAAAATATCGTGGGAAGAGTGGGGAAGTACCATCTTTCGTTTTTCCATCAACAATTGGAAGTTGTCCTATGTGTGCAGGCCATGGAAGTGGCAAAGAACCTGTAAAGGGTTGTACGCCGTAGAGTACATCGGCAACGCCAGCACCTTCACTGCCAGGGAGCCATGCAACGACGACTGCATCCCAGTCATCTATTGCGTCAGTAATTAGAAGCGGTCGTCCCGTCACTAAAATAACAATGATACGCTTACACACCTTTTGTAAGTTTGCTATAGCACGCACATCCTCATCAGATAAAGAAGGGTTGGTGTTGTCTCCCCATCCTTCTGCGTAGGGTCTTTCACCGACAATCGCAATACCTATATCTACAGGTGAGGTTTCATCGTAGGTCCCACTTTGAGAATATTCAAACGTCACATTCGGTCCAGCTACTCCGCGTAAACCTTGGAGTATCGACGTCGCTCCCGGAATCCAATTTCCGTCAACCCCTTGCCATTCAATAGTCCATGCTCCCGCTTGCCTTCCAATATTGTCTGCAGCACTTCCTGTTATACGAATAGTCGTGGACGAGTTTGAGTGAAGAGGAAGCAATCCTTGAGGGTCTTTGAGTAACACGAGAGACTCTCGTACTGCCTGTCGTGCCAGTGTTTTGTGTTCAAACAAGTCTTCGTCTGAAAGAGGCTGTGGGATTTGCATGGTATCGAAAAGCCCCATGGTAAATTTCACACGGAGTATGCGTCGAACAGCGTCATCAATTCTCTCAATTGGTATTTCTTTTCGTAATACTGCGTTACGAACATTGTATATGAATGGTTTGTAATCAAACGGCAACATCACCATATCAACCCCTGCACGTATCGCCGTGATTGCCGCACGGTAATCACTGCCAGGTATTTCATAAACCCCGTACCAGTCAGATACCAGAAATCCTTCAAATCCTAGTTCACTTTTTAAGAGGTCGGTGAGCAAGTAACGCTCTGCAGCTAACTTTGTTGAACCCCAACTATTAAGCCCTACCATGACTGTATGCACACCTGCAGAAATAACTTCTGTAAAGGGAGCTAGGTATGTAGTACGAAGTTTTGTTTCGTCTGGAGGCGTAACACCCTGATCAATAAAATAATCTTTACTACTGGATGTGTTCCACTGCATACCCCCTAAACCGAGGTAATGCTTTGCAGTAGCAAGCACCTTGCTTGAATCTTGCCCAGTAGCAGAGTGCATACCTTGTACATACGCAACACCAAGTCTACCTACAAGAACAGGGTCATCAGAAAAACTTTCATAGGTACGTCCCCAGCGAATATCTTCAGGCATATCTAAGGTGGGGGAGTAGCTCCATGTTATCCCTGTCGCGATGAGTTCTTTCCCTGTCGCTTGTGCAACCTCATACACTAGCGACTCATTACCACTAGCACCAAGCCCTATGGAGTGTGGAAAAAGTGTAGCTCCAGGAACATTACTATGACCATGTATTGCATCGACGCCATAGAGAATGGGAATACCCAAACGAGATGCGCGTGATGTACTAGTAAACTCTTGTACCATCATTCTCCATCCTTCAAACGTGTTTTTTTCAGGCTTGCTACCCGACCCACTCAGTATTGCCCCAAAAGCATACGTGTTCACGTCCTCCAGATCCGACACGCTCCCTTTCTCGACGAGTGCCATCTGTCCTATTTTTTCATCAAGTGTCATGTAGGACATAAGGTCAGTAATTCTGTCCTCAACAGGTGTTTGAGAATTTTTATACAAAGGGTTGTCGGGTAGTGCGGGCATTTTTTCTAATGAAAAGAAATACATATCAAGAAATAGTATGATCAACAAAACCATAATGAGCCCTCCAATGAGTAGGTGTGCATTAAAATGGAGCTTTTTCATAGATATAAGTATACAGGAGATATAATTCAAAAAAATGGAGAAGATACCTAGACCGCCACGTAAAAGATTTTGAGTAAAGCGTGATTTTGTGGCATACTATTAGTATTACTATATTAGTCGAAGGTTCACATTAGCAGTTAACATCGACCCTATGAACAATTCAATTGGAGATGCTATACGCGGGGCTTTTATAGATATTTGGTCTGACGTTATCAACTTCATACCCGAGTTTGTAGCATCACTTGTTATTCTTATCCTGGGATATGCCTTTGCTGTTATAGCGGGGGCGTTCGTGGAAAGAATCGTACACATGTTTCGAGTGGATGTACTTGCTGATCGCATGAACATACATAACACACTTAAAAAAATAGGTTTTGATTTTTCTTTTTCCAACACCTTAGGTGTAGTTACAAAATGGTTCTTTATTGCCGTATTCTTAACCGCTGCCGTAGAAGTACTTGGGTGGACACAAATAGTAACCTTCCTTAACGATGTCGTTCGGTATATCCCGCAAGTACTCATAGCAATAGTAATCCTTGCAGTAGGTCTTATGATAGCTTCAGTCGTAGAGGACGGTGTCACCAAAACTTTGCAGGTGGCCAAAACTGTGGAACGTCCAGCGACACTCGGAGCAGTTGCAAAATGGGCTATCGTAACATTCTCTATCATGGCTGCGCTTACTCAGCTTCGAGTTGCCGAAAATCTAATTGCTATCTTGTTTGCGAGTATGCTCTTGACTATAGGTATTTCCTTCGGGCTGGCAGGAAAGGAACATGCGCAAAGATTCCTTGACAGACTGTTTGTGTAAACAAATTACAGCTCCATGTCCACACTTTTTGTGAATTGCGAGTTGGTTAGATGCGAGTATGCAGATATACTTACAATATAAGCTTTATAAGTATATATATGCGCTCACGTGCCGTAGCGCATATATTGTATGTCTTTAATACATCATTAACATGAACATTCGAAACTTTCTAGTATCACGCAATATACTCACTGTAGGAAGTCTATTTCTTATCGCTTTTCTCCTTTCATACTCACCTCAGGCGTCTGCATCCTTTTCATGCAACCTAGAAAGAAACCTTGATATCGGCATAGAAGGAGATGACGTTCTCTGTCTTCAAAAGTTTCTAAACGGGTCGGGGTATACGCTCACGACGAGTGGAGCAGGCTCACCAGGTTTTGAAACAAACCGCTTTGGTGCACTCACACGTGATGCACTCGCACGGTGGCAAACGGAACATGATGTCTACCCAGCCACTGGCTACCTTGGAGCAATAACACGAGCGGCACTCAAGGCGCTGAACGGGGTAGTGGAAGACTTGGATGACGCTACTGATAATTCAAGTACACCTCCTGCACTTGGTACTCTCGAAGGGGTTCTCTCATCACTCAGTGAAGCTGACAGAACACAGGCCAATGAACTACTTGCCTTACTTACCTCACTCGGTATTACTAAAAGTGGAACTGGATCAGTAGAAGACGAGGATGAGGATGTGGAAGAAGAGGAGGAAGATGTGGAAGAGGAAGAAGAAGAGGAGGAGGAAGAAGAGGAGGATGTAACTGATGTAGAAGAATTACTGGATGATGCTATTAAGATGATCCGTGATGCTGAAGAAGCTATTGAGGACGCCAATGTGACGCCAGAAGCTCTTATTTCTGCAAAGGACAACTACGAAGATGCACGTGACGATATCCTTGATGCTTTTGCTGCTTACTTACGGGGGAATGAAGAAGATGCACTTGAGTCTGCTGATGATGCATACAAGAACGCTGAGGACGCTTTTGAAGACGCTGGAGGTGTTTCTAAAAACGATGAGCTTGAAGACAGAATTGATGAAATAGAAGATGAAATAGACACTACATGGGATGAACTTGAGGACATGGAAGACGACGGTGACGACATAAGTGATGCTGAAGACACCCTTGAAGATGCTGAGGCAACGCTTGAAGATGCAAAAGATGCACTTGATGCAGAAGAATATGACGACGCAGAGGACCTTCTCGACGAAGTTGAGGACCTTATTGATGACGCACTTGATGCCGTAGTGACTGGTGAAGCAGATGATGCACAAGACGCCATCGATGATGCACAAGATGCTATCAATGACGCACAGGATGAAATTGACGAAGCAGATGATGACGGAGATGATGTCAGTGATGCAGAAGACTTCCTTGATGACGCGCGCGATGCGCTTGAAGACGCTGAGGACGCACTCGAAGATGAGGATTACGATGACGCGATAGACTTTGCTGAGGAAGCTGAAGAACTTGCAGACGAAGCTATTGATAGTCTGTAAAACTCACCTCGAATATACTAAACCCGGTACTGTTCAGTACCGGGTTTTGGGACACAAAGGTTCAAAAAACCTGAAAGTATGTATCTATACCGCGACCGCGGTAATATCTCCTGGTCCCTCAGACAACTTTTGAGACAATGAAGTTTCCTGTCTCCACTTCAAAATACCCTGCTTCTACTCGCAGATAGTCCTGCAACCATTTTCTTTCTTCAGCACCCATCTCAGATATTTTGGTGAGTTCCACCAGTTTTGATTTTTCTGGATTCATTCATCGCCTCTCTGTTAAGGGTTGTTTTAACATTGCACCTGCGGATATAGTACATACAAAATTATTTAAATCAATAGATAACAAAAAACGCTTTAAAGCGCTATTTGTTATCTATTGTGGTGTTTGAAAATTACTTCTTCTTTTTACGTGCGTCTAGCATTTTATACTTCGCCTCAATACGCTTCTTCGTTTTATCTGAACGAGATGTTTTGTTATTCCCAACACCTGTACTTCTTTTTGCCATATGTGATGAGTATACATCATTTATGGTAAAAACAACACGGTGTTATACATACCTTTTTTAAGCATTGCATCGTACGAATAATTTTTTGTTGCATTTATTCCAAAATAAGCATACACTTCTCCCACTAGTCAATATCTAATCGAAAAATAATATATACATATGGGAAATTATAATGGTGGGAACTTTGGTGGTGGCAAACGCTTTGCAGGAAAGGGTGGAGATCGTGGAGGAAACAGAGGGGGAGGCTTCGGCGGTGGTAGAAACGACCGAGGTGACCGCCCAGATATGCACCGAGCTACCTGTAGCGACTGTGGTAAGAGTTGCGAAGTGCCATTCCGACCAACAGGAGACAAACCTGTGTTCTGTAGTGACTGTTTTGAAACGAAACGAGATGGGGGAAATGACCGTGGCGGAGATCGTGGTGGCCGAAACTTTGAAAAAAGAGATTCACAACCTCGTTTTGGAGATAGACGACCAAGCAGTAACGGGGGAGGCAACAGTGGTGAAAACTACAAAGCTGAGTTACGACAAATCAATGAGACACTTGGTAAAATTCTAAAAGCTTTAACATCCGCTACACAAGGAGAAGACAAGGAAGGTGAGATGCGTCATGCAGATCGACATGAGAAAGCCCCTCGTAAGGAAATCGATACAGTGGCTCTGAATAAAACACTTCAAAAAGCAGTTGGCAAAGCTATAGCTCCTACAAAGAAGACTGTTGCTAAAGTTGCAACTAAAAAAATTGCTCCTAAAAAGGTTGTTGCTAAAAAGGCATCAAAGAAGAAATAATATTTCAAATTTTACACTCAAAACACTCTCACTTGAGAGTGTTTTGATGTACAGAAAAGAAAACCGCCCTCCAACGGTTTTCTGTTGAAGAGCGATTAATTACAGCAAAGGTACCTTACAATACGCGCCTCCGTTTCCGATTTTTCCCCTGCCACATTCGAGAAGTTTGATTTGTCTCCCGTTTTCAATGCCGAAAAACTCTACCTCATGAGGTCCGATAAGCATACGTACCTTTCCTCTGAGTGGGATTTTAGAAATCCCACCTGTGTCATCTTCACACACCCAGCCGATGAACCACGTTTTGGACATTGCTTGGGGTTTGAGGACGACATAGTTTCTCCAACCAAACAGAATCGGGACATGGAGAAATGGAAACAAAACATCGTCAGGTTCGTATTCACCCTTGATACCCTCAACCTTAACCATCTTTCTGGAAAAAGGTCGCATAACCTCCTCTTGTGTCATCTTCCTGTAGTTCCAGACATGAGTTCTTTGCGGTGCCTCGTGAAAAGTTCCCGAAACGAGGTACATGCAGGGAACCATCACTGCATCTGCCATTCTACCAAACCATCCCTGTGGTTTTACATCGAATACAGCTCTCACGTCACCCTCCACAGAATTTGAGTTTTTACGATAGTACATATACCGTACCGCCTATTTACTTAAAGACGTGTGAATTGAGATTCAAAGACGAAACCAAGACTCGAATTTATTCCGTCATCATTATCACGGGCATCTGTAGTAACTGTGTACGCCCGCTCGTGAGCGTGATTAAGGAAGTGTCTGTGCCCGATTCTACATACTCTGTCCTGGTACAGAACTTTTGTTTCGGGTGCCAAAATTGGTTGCACAGGCTGTCTCTCACAGTCTTGTGCTGAATCTGGTGTAGTGTGTTTTTTTCTACATATTTCACACGTATAAAATGTCAGCATTGGGACCTCCTCTGATTAAGAACATATGATTGGGCTTCGGGATAAATCTAGCACATACCTTACCGTATCAAAGTAATACGTCAACACCACACAATTTAATAAAAACTCGTAACAAAATAGCCCTTTCACGTTTTTCGAAAAAACCTGAAAAGGGCTATGAGTGACGGACACATTATGTCCGGATTGATTTTTGAAGAATCGCCTTTTTCAAGGCAACGCCAACACTGCATGTGTGTGCCGGCGTTTGAGCAAGGCGTTGTTTTTTCTTCTGCTGAATAACTTTATTAATTTCACCTATACACTCTTGGTGAAATTTGTTTCCAGCATCCAATCTCTTTCGGAGATCGTACGGATTAATAGTTCTAATTATTTCGGCCATGACGTTCCTCCTTGCAGAGTTTTTTATGAGACCAAAGGTAACCTACTATATCATGCATTCTAGTTTTGTCAATATATCGCAAAACTAGTACACCATTTTTTACAGTCGTAAGCGAAAGAAAAAGCGTTATTTTGTGCTATAATTTAAGAATGCCTATAGTATTTTTTCTCTTTATTTTCATAGTTTGGGTCATCCTTTTTAGCATGCACTGGCTTGTGTATGCTTCTGTGTCTCGCGTCTTTTCTGTTGCTTTGCCACATTGGCAATTCATCCTCGGTGCACTTTCTCTTTCCTACTTTCTAGCAAGTTTTGGTGTTCGAAAAATGAACGGGGTGGTAGTCGACGGTTTTTATTTCATCACAGCGACATGGCTTGGGTATATTTTTCTCTTTTTTTCTGTTGCGGTTATTTACGAAGTCGTACATTTTGTAACGAAGTATGATTCTCGAGTCATACTTGGTACACTACTCTTTATTGCACTACTACTTGGATCGTATGCGCTCATGCAAGGAAGAGTTTTGACAACACGCACCTATGCACTCACGATACAAAATCTCAAAGAGCCCATTCGCATCGTACAACTTTCTGACATACACGTCGGTACGGTACACCAAAAAAAATATCTTACGGAGATTGTTGAAAAAACAAACGAACTTAAACCAGATATAGTCCTTATCACTGGGGACCTTTTTGACGGGTCTGCTGATATAGACGCGAGCATACTCTCACCGCTGAACAATATTAGTGCTAGAAGTTTTTTCTCACATGGCAACCATGAACTCTATGAGGGACTTGAACAAGTGCGTACTACACTGCAAGAACTAGATATTGAGCTTTTAGGATTGGAATGAGGCCCGTGAGCAGGATATCACCATGATGTTTTCTGGACATACACACAACGGGCAAATATTTCCATTTACTTTGCTCGTACGCATGTTCTTTACCTATATAAACGGTCTTTACGAAAATGAGGGGAAATACCTCCATGTCTCTCCAGGAACTGGTACATGGGGACCTCCGATGCGTCTCGGCTCTCACAATCAAATAACTCTCTTTGATCTACAGCCAGAAACCATGAATGGTATTTGAAATGAAAACTACCCCTGCAGTGAAATCACTGCAGGGGTAGTTTGTTGCATTATCTTCACATGTTACAAACCAAGATAAATCCAGAGGTAATAATCAACCTTGGCACCTTTTCCAAGAACACAAATCGTCATTGGAGAAACATCAGCATTACAAACAGCAACGTTGTTTGAAAAATTCGCCCAAAACATAATTCACCTCCATGAGTGATTGTGAGGACAAAAGAACAAAAAAATCCCTCATCATCGAGGGCTCATGTAAAAAAAATAGACACATGCTTCTCTTAGTCCCCGAAGAGTAGATTAGTAGTCTTTCATTGCGCGACCTGGCTTATTCTCCTATATGGAGACTTCACAGTTGCGGGTCAGCTGAGGAGTTACACCTCATTCGTCAACAAAAAGACTGTAACTGTGCGCAAGAATAGCATATCTATATAAAAATGAAAGGATAAGAATATCAATGATCCTCGCAAACTTGTATTGAATCATTTACTCTCATCTAGAACGCTGTAGCGTTCTAGATGAGAGATGTGAAGTATTGTAAAAGCATTGTTGCAGATATGCTCTACCCCATGTACAATCTTTGAAGCCATTAATCATGGCTAGTTCTTTTGTATAAAAGAATACATTCCGCGGTAGCTCAGCGGTAGAGCAGTCGACTGTGGACAAAAAATGTTCCATTTCAACATGGTGGTATTCTTAACCGTATATACCATGGGAAAAGAAAAACGAACATACGCTGATCGTGCAAAGTATTTATCGCAAGCTGTTTCAAAAAGACGTAAACGTCTTGGAGAAATGTCCCGAGAATATAAAGGTGGCAAATGCATCATATGCGGATACAATAAAAGTTCTCGTGCTCTGGTTTTCCATCACCTGAATCCTGAAGACAAAGATTTTGGTTTATCCAGTAGAGGATTAACAAGATCATGGGAAAGAATTCAAAAAGAGCTTGATAAATGTGTCCTGCTTTGTGCAAACTGTCACATGGAATTGCACGACGGTATTACGCAGCTTCCCAAGGGAAACCCGGGTCGAAAAAGAAAGTGAATTGTCTGGAAGCCCAAACGTAAAGACGTGGGTAATCAGCAGCCAAGCCAAGCACTAGCTAGCTAGAGCTCGGAAGGTTCAGAGACTATCCCGAAAGGGAGTACTCCTATAAATTTTGGAGGAAGCGCTTTCCACCTAAACCAAACTGGTATGGTGATGATATAGTCCATCCCTCTAGAGACAGAGGATACGATGTAATCGATCGGTCGTAGGTTCGAATCCTACCCGCGGAGC
>LCCS01000019.1 GCA_000998045.1 Parcubacteria group bacterium GW2011_GWD2_42_14 | reverse complement strand
ATTATTTTTTTATGACCCCATTAAAGTCCTGCATTGCACGTGCTTGTCCTTCCAAAACCAGTACCTCAACTGCTTTCGCCGCATGTGCAACCACCCCCTGTATCGCTTCCACTTCTTTTTTGGTCAGTTTTTTTAAAATAAAATCATAGACCTTGTCTTCACCCCGAGGTTTTTTAAGTTTACCAGTTGGTGTCGTAGGTACAACCCCTATACGCACACGCACGTATGCTTGTGTTTTAAGTGCCCGCTCAATACTCAGAACGCCACGATGGCCGCCCGAACCTCTATTGCACACAATGCGCATTGCACCTAGGCCAATATCAATATCGTCATGAACCACAATAAGTCGCTCCAGTTGTTTTTTTGTTTTTATAAGTGGAGCGATAGAACCTCCCGACCGATTCATATAGTTGTCGGGCAGAACAAGGGTAACTTTGCAACCAGAAACTGCCCCCTGCGAAATCTTTGCACGTAATTTTTTATCATCTCGCCAGTCACTTGTTTTCCATCGCTCTTGAAGTGCTTCTACTACCATACGTCCAATATTGTGACGGGTGTGTGTGTATTCTTCTCCAGGGTTTCCAAGACCAACTATAATGTATTCCATACCGCAAGTATAAATGAGATACCACAACTCTCCAATGTTCGATAGTGATTTACGTACCGCATTAAATATCGCACACTTTATTTAGTCCCTGTATTAGTAAAAAATATTTGGTATACTATACTGCATACACTTTTTCTATGGACCCTTTAACTATCAAATCACGTGACGCAGTAGCAGATGAACGTTCCGTACGTGAGGATATTGATACTACTCCAACACACAATCCTGAAAATGACAGCAGCTTTATAGGAGAAATTTTTAAATTTGCCCTCCTTGCACTTATTATCGTTATTCCGTTTCGTCTTTTCGTGGCTCAACCCTTCATTGTAAGTGGTGCTTCCATGTCACCTACGTTCGAAACCGGTGAATACATCATTGTCGATCAGGTCACCTACCGCCTTCATGAGCCCAAGCGTGGCGATGTGGTTATATTTCGATTTCCCAATGATCCCTCCAAATTTTTTATAAAACGCATCATAGGACTTCCGGGAGAAGTGGTTATGCTTGCAAATGGTGTCACCACAATAGTAGACCCCGAAACTAATAGTGAAACTGTTCTTGATGAAGAGTACCTCATTACTGATAAAACAGACGACCACCTTTCCATAACTCTCTCTTCAACCGAATACTTTGTGATGGGTGACAATCGCAGTGCGAGCTCTGACTCGCGAGTCTGGGGACCGGTTCCCAGTGACAATATAGTTGGTCGCGCTTTAATACGTCTCTTACCATTAAATACTTTTACTGTATTTCCTGGCGGGTATACTTTTACCTCTGAAAATACAATCACCACCACATCTAATGATATTGAATAACATACTATGAAGATACTACCTTTGAGTACTGAGGCTTTCTTCAAAAAGGCAGTTAACGTAGCAGAATGCTACGGTTTCTCAAATGTTGATGACCTTCGTAAAAAAGCGACCGCAAAAGGGACGACGCTTCTTGGATTACAGAAACACAAAAGTGAGCACGAGGAATTTGCCCACCATGTACTCGCAGACGTCTTTAAACACTACTCCAGTTCGTGTGATCTAAAGCAAAAAAAACCTCTGATGTTTTACACACCATCTACTGTCTCACCAGCGTCGACTCCGAGTGTGCGCATCAATGCACTTACCCTAAACACTGTTGGTACGAATGACCCGCTTGCGGAGATTGTACTTTTAAAAAGTGCGACAAGTATTTTACGTGAGCTTGGTATAAAGAAATTCAGCCTTCGTATTAATAGTATTGGTGACAACGATTCTTCTGTACGTTTTTTGCGTGAAGCGGCACTGCGTATCCGAAGCCGTATGCATGAACTACCTACTGAACTCTCCAACAACATGCGTGCAAACCCAGGAGCTGTGTTTGCACAATTATACAATGAGAAACACCCCCTCGCCGAGGAGCTTCCTAGCCCTATTGAGTACCTCACCACCCCAAGCAGAAAATATTTTAAGGAAGTCCTGGAACTACTTGGAAATGCAGACATACCCTTTGAGCTCTCTGATAAATTGTATGCAAATCCAAACATTTACTCACACACTATTTTTGAAATTGTTGAAACAAGTGAAAATGAAAATACATCACCCATCGTGCTCGCACGTGGTGGAAGGTATGATGAGCTTACACGACCGTATGTCCGAGGAACACTACCTTCAACTGGTATTGTGATAGCAATGCGCACCAATGATAAAAATTCTAAATTTGGAAGACCGAGACGCCGTAAAGCTAATGCATGTCTAGTACATATTGGAAAAGAAGCTCGCATACGAAGCATTAACATCATAGAAACCTTCAGAGCACGGAAAATTCCGATTGAACAATGTCTCTACTTTGAACGTTTTTCTGAACAAATGGCGTATGCTGAAGCTCAACATACCAAATACATACTCATTATTGGGCAACAAGAAGCACGTGAAAATGTAGTTTTGATGCGGAATACGGACGATCACTCCCAGCAAACAGTGCCAATCGACATGCTTCCAGAGCTATTGGATAGGTAACGGGGCCTCTAACGGGGCTTGCCACGTACCAGAGCACGACTCGGTACATGACTGCGCCCTGCACCTTACATGGTGCAGGGCTTGCTCGGCACAACACCTTGTGGTACGATGGCACTCATGATAAATGTAGAAGTAGAGCGACATGGAAACGAAAACGTGGGCGGTTTGATGCGCCGATTTTCACGTAAGATGCAGAGTAGTGGCGTGGTCCGTCGTGTTCGTAGTTTGCGCTACCACCAAAGAAATCTTTCAGATTCAAAACAAAAGAAGGAGGCACTTAATCGTATTTCTCGTACTGAAAAATACTTGGACTTATTCAAACAAGGTCGAAAGATGCCTGAAAAAGCAAAGCATCGCTAAACAACAATGATAGGACTTACGCAAACGGATGCAGTTCTAGGAAAACGAACAAAATGGAGCGAACTGTACCCGTCGTACAGCGAGAGATATTTTGTGAAGTTTTGACAACGAAATGCGCCGTTTGCGTAAGTCCTAAATGAGTACTATTTCCATATCACATACAATACGTAATCCATGGGATACTGCCGGCTTCGAAGAAATAGTCCGGCATATTTTGGGACCACGATATTCTGTCTCGATAGTACTTATAGGAGATACCGTTGCAAAAAAATTAAATAAACAGTATAGGAACAAAACTTCACCTGCAAACATACTGACCTTCCCTCTTACAAAAAACGAGGCCGAAATTTTCCTCAATGTAGCCGGCATCAAAAGAGAAGCTCACAGATTTGGTTTCACACCCAGCCAACATGGGCGTTTTTTGCTTATCCACGGTTGTTTGCATTTGAAAGGACACACCCACGGGAGTACAATGGAACGAGCGGAAGAACGAGCACTCAAAAAATTTGCTATCCGCTGATTCAGCCCCTTACCTTTAGAGAAAACGTACAGTGCTTTCAGGAGACGCACCTTACGTGCCTTTTTCTGGTACTCACTCATATATACCATTGTCCAAATCACATAACATGGCACAAAAAATAGCAGTTGGCATCGATGTTGGCACGTATCAAATCAAGGTCGTGGTAGCTTCGCAAGATTCTCGAGAACAACGGGCTAAAATAATAGGCACGGGCTTTGCGCAATCACGGGGCATCAGGCATGGATATGTCGTTAACAGGCAGGATATTGCAAAAATGTTACAGCTTGCGATACGTGAAGCTGAAAAGTCATCAGGGGTTGCCATACGGCGCGCATACTTGTCTGTTGGAGGTGTCGGTCTCGAAGAGTTTCGGTCTCGAGCCGAACTCCTTGTGTCACGTGCGGACAGTGAAGTTACCGAACTCGATTTAAAAAACATTATTGAAGAAAGTGAACGTAAAATAAGTTCACGCCTACTCAACAGGAAAGTGATACACGCGATTCCTTTAGCATACCGATTAGATGGTGAAAGGCTTATGGGTTCACCAATTGGAATGAAGGGGGTTAAATTAGAATTAGACGCCCTTTTCCTGACAGCTCTTGAGCAACATTTAAATGATTTAATTGCAGCAGTTGAAGACGTGGGTGTTTCAGTTATTGATGTCATGGCCAGTCCACTTGCAGGTAGCTTTGTAACCCTTACCAAGGCTCAAAAAATAGCTGGTGTCGTACTGGCGAATATTGGTGCTGAAACGCTCTCGGTAGCAGTATTTGAAAATGATGTGCCCATTTCTGTAAAAGTTTTTCCTATGGGTTCGACTGACATAACGCACGATATTGCACTCGGACTCAAGATATCTATTGAAGACGCAGAGCAAGCAAAACGGGGCGCACTCATTAATTCAGTAACTTCAAAAAAGCAGCTTGACACTATTATTGCCCATCGCCTTTCAAACATCTTTGCATTGATAGAAGCTCACCTGAAACGACTTGGAAAAAATGGTTTGCTCCCTGCTGGTGTTGTTATTTCTGGTGGAGGTTCTGGAGTCACTACTATCGAAGACATCGCACGAGTCGTTTTAAAAATACCTTCCAAGAAAGCGTCACTTATGGTTGAGGGGAAATCAAAAGTTAAGAACGGTACCTGGGCAGTCGCCTATGGACTCTGTATATGGGGCCTTACAAACGATATAGAGTCAAGTAGTTTTTCTACCATCAAAGAAAATGCAAGTGGGTTCATTACTTGGCTCAAACAATTTCTCCCATAAATCCTTTATTCAAGCGCTATTTCAGGAACATAAAACAAAGCTACAAACGAGACTTAGTGTCAACGGTTTCGCTTTTTTGTGCTTCTGATATGATGACATAACTTAACCTAACGCTTGGTTTATGCCACAAGTACAAACAGATATAGAATCATTTGCAAGAATACGAGTTGTAGGAATTGGTGGTTCGGGCAACAACGCCATAAACCACATGATCAACTCAAATGTAAAAGGAGTTGATTTCATAACTATTAATACAGACGCCCAAGACCTTCAAAATTCAAAGGCAAAGAAGAAAGTTCATATTGGAAAAAATCTTACACGAGGTCTGGGAGCTGGTGGAAACCCAGATTCTGGGAAACGAGCAGCTGAAGAAACTCAGGAAGAAATTCTTGAGACTCTCCGAGACTCTGACATGGTGTTCATATCCGGCGGACTTGGAGGTGGTACAGGAACGGGAGCCGCTCCTATCGTCGCACGTCTAGCAAAAGAAGCAGGTGCACTTACTGTAGGTATAGTTACAAAACCTTTTTCATTTGAAGGACAACAAAGAATGCGTGCTGCGGAAGAGGGCCTTGCCGCACTCAAGGAAGAAGTGGATGCAATTATTGTCATTCCTAATGACCGACTACTTGCTATTGTCGATCGAGACACAAGTGTACTTAATGCATTTGCACTCTGTGATGATGTACTACGACAAGCAGTCGAAGGTATTTCTGACCTCATCATCACTCCTGGTATTGTTAACGTAGACTTCGCCGATATCAAGTCAGTTATGCAAAATGCCGGATCGGCACTCATGGGCATAGGACTTGCATCAGGAGAAAAACGTGCAGAGGAAGCTGCTCTAAAAGCTATCAACTCCCCACTCCTTGAAGTATCTATTTCTGGAGCTCGCGGTGTTCTCTTCGCGATTGCTGGAGGTGAGGATCTCGGAATGCTAGAAATACAAGATGCTGCAAGAATAATCACTGAAACTGTTGATCCAAATGCACGAGTTATCTTCGGTGCGTTTCGTGATGATAAACTCAAAAAGGATGAGCTTAAAGTTACTGTTATTGCTACAGGATTTACTGAAGGTGAAATTACTGAACGTGCAAGTTCCCTCTTCTCAATTGGTGGAGGACTTTCCCAAAAAGAAGAGCTTACGCCATCGGCAATACACAACACGATTGCTGACGTACGTGCAACAAACATTGCATCTCGAACAACGACACCAACGTTTCGATCTAAGCCTGAAATAAAATCAATTCAAAAAGAAAGAAAAATTCCTGCGGACACAAAAGAAGATTTTGCAAAAGATATCAAAGATGATGATGAAGAAGACGACAACGAATGGGGGATTCCACCTTTCCTACGACGATCTAAAATCAAATAAGACAGAACACGCGTAGACGGCGCATTTCTGCGTCAAACATCACAAAATGTCGTTCACTGTACGGACATGTACACCTCACTCCATTTTGCTCGTTTTCCTTGAACTGCACCACATGGGCACTTCATTTTTCTAATTCGCAAAGCTCATAAGAAAAATTGGTCGCATCCGTCTACGCATGTTCTGTAGATACGAATATTTCTGGTATAGTATACGAGCGATGAGAAATTATTGCTCTAATATATTTTTTACATAATCACGTATTGTTCTATGAAATTTGATTTGGTTATCATTGGAGGAGGACCTGCTGCTATAGCAGGGGGCGTGTATGCTGCACGAAAACGACTTAAAACACTTGTTATTGCAAAAGAATTTGGTGGGCAAAGTATTGTTTCATCGGAAATCTTTAACTGGATAGGTACCCCTTCCATACGAGGTGAGGATTTAGCAAAATCTCTTAGAAATCACCTTGAACAATACGTCGGTGAATACATAACTATCGAGGAAGGATCGCTCGTGACCAAAGTAGCTGGAGAGCAGGGAGATTTTTCCATAACCACCAACACGGGGAAGGTGTTTACAAGTTCCATGGTTCTTGTAGCCTCTGGTGCAGCCCGCAGAAGACTTACTGTTCCAGGAGCTGTTGAATATGACCAAAAGGGACTTACCTACTGTGCTACATGCGACGGTCCACTATTTTCTGGAATGGATGTGGCAGTAGTCGGTGGTGGAAATGCCGGTTTTGAATCTGCATCTCAACTTCTTGCCTACGCCAAAAGCGTCACCCTGCTTGATAATGGCAACATGTTTAAAGCAGAACCAATTACCATTGAAAAGGTTCTCGCACGTGAAAACATGAAGGCGATACATCATGCCGAAACAACAGAAATTCTAGGAGACAAAATGGTGACGGGTATAAAATACAAAGATACTATAACAGGAGTAGAACAGGTACTTCCTGTGCAAGGGATATTTGTTGAAATTGGGGTGGTGCCAAATACCCAAATGGTTGAAGATCTTGTTGAACTTGATTCGGTTAAACATATCCGCGTTGATCCTCGGACACAACAAACTTCAAAAAAAGGTGTGTGGGCTGCAGGTGACTGCACTGATGGACTCTACGCCCAGAACAACATAGCAGTAGGTGACGCAGTGAAAGCGCTTGAAGATATATACGTGCACTTTCACAAATAGCTTAGGACATACTCAAACGGCGTTTTTCATCGTTGCCCTGCACAAAATGTCTCTCGTAGTATTGTTCATACAACTCGTTCCATTTTGCTAGGGCGCCTTGAACTCCATCCGTTTGAGTAAGTCCTCTAGCAATATTCTATTACAGATGTTGTTTCTGAAGTTCCTTCCGCAGCTCCTTGTGATTCGGCAAAGTCAGAGCGACACAATTCCAAAAACGTGCTGAATGATTCATCTCTCTTAGGTGACAAAGCTCATGAACTAAGAGATAGTCTTGTAAATGGCTCGGTAAAAAAATAATCCTATAATCGAAATTCAAATTCCCTTTTTCTGAGCAACTTCCCCATCTGCTTGTATTAATACGTATGGATATACGTTTGTACGTGTATCCATATACACTATTCAGTTCTACCAATCGATTCTGTACAAATTCTCGTGCAGCCTCTTTATGCTCCGCGTAGTGTTTCTTTCTCACATGAGTAGATACTGCTTGCGGGTACTTTTGCAACACTCCTAAGAGCCAGCTCTTTTTTTCGACTATAAATTTCTCCGCCCCTCGTAATGAAATCCAATATGGAACAGTAAGAGTTATCCTTCCTTCTCTCTGTACGGCAAGCGAATAGTTTTTTTGTTTTCTCCTCTTTCGAAGCGTGTACTCGATAGTTTGATTGTCAATTTCAAGGGTTCGTACCTGTTGCATCAAGCTAGTATACCCCAGAACAGAACTTTTTAGTGCTGTATATAATGCTTGCGCACGAATATTAAGCCGTATTAGTCTGTATGTATATGGAAAATCAAAAACAAGATTCAATTGAAACAGAAGCAAAAAAAGAATTTACCCCCCTAAAAGAAAAGCACTCCGGTATGGCACTGATTGCATATCTTATCTTTTTTGTACCTCTTTTAACAGAAGCAAAAAATGATACGTTTGTTAAATATCATGTGAAGCAAGGATTTGTATTGTTTCTAAGTGCAGTTATTACACATATTATTTCAATCTCACCATTTCACTTGGTAGGAATTTTACTTCAGTTCGGTCTGGTTATACTTTTTTTTATAGGTATCATAAATGTACTTCACAGAAAAAAAGAACCATTGCCGTTTATTGGGCAGTTTGCAGATAAATTTACTTTTTAAAAAGAAAAGGGACCACACGGTCCCTTTTCTTTTTTCATAAGTGTATCTACACTTTAGTCAGTCCTAAAGTTTCGTACTGAACCTAGTTCAAGCGTTTCGTTATCATCGTCATCTTCATACTCAACACCAATTCGGTAATAGTAGACTGTGTCCTCATCAAGTCCACGTAACTCACCAATGTACGTACCACTCTTGTCTAAATCTGAGTCTACACGGAATGTAGCAACATCTTCTCCCTCCTCGTCGATACCTTCAAACGTGTCCTCATCATCGACATCTTCAACCATATCTTCGTCTTCACCATATACGAAGAAGACTGTTCCATTCTTATAGTCATTCATGTTAACACTTCCTCGTATGTCCGCAGAGTCTTCGTCAATGCTATCTGCAGTAAGGGTCTTAGCTTCAGGGGTGTCTTCTTCTGAATCACTATCATCATCATCTTCGGTAAAGAAACTGAGCAAAGATCCGTACTCGCGATCGCTATCATTCTCTATCACAGCTCGGTAGTAGTATCGGGTATCAGAATCTAGACCTGTGACTGCTTTAGAGAAATCCTCATCATCGTCTTCATCGATTGCCGTTTTACTAGTTCTCTCACTTAGGTAAGAAGGACTAGTTCCGTACTCAAACCACACAAGAGCATCCTCCTCGTCATTAAGATCAACAGTTCCTCGAAGTGTCGCACCATCCTCATCTATCCCCGTTGCTGGACGAGTCGTGACATCAACATCTGCTGTAGAGTATCTGTTTCCTGTTTCTATCCAAGTAATTTTTTTGCCATGCTTGTTGAGAGACTGGTACATGTTGTTACGCGCAAAATTGATTGCTTCTTCAATACTTCCAAAGGAATGATTTCCCCACTTGTAGAAAAAGTGCGGGTTGTGCATCCTTCCGTAAAGTGAATTCCCAGGATAAGAATATGCATTAGAATAACTGTATGCGTTTGCATATGCATACGTTTGTGCAGCATCAGCTTGTGAAGCTACACTGACTGCTGTAAGTAGTACTACAGCAGACAAAAATGTGACCAATAAAGTTTTAGTTTTCATAGTATTTTTTACTTCTAATAACAATTAGGAATTGTAATCCATACGTGCTGTACCTACATACAAAGACGTATGCAAGTATGTACCATTACTTCCCTTTTTCTACTTCTTATGGTGTTATACTATACCAAATTTTGAATTTGTCACGCCTTAAACAAAATAGGTATATTTTAAGCTAGACGACGAAGCATGTCGTATTTTGTTACGATATTCATAGGGGCAGTTTTGAGAAATAAACAATGTTACTTAAAAAGTGACATAAGTCCGTAAAGATCATCGATGCAATAGTCGGCACCGTTTCGAAGTAACATATCTCTTGTTTCATTCCCTCTTGTTATACCGATTGAGACAACTCCCGCTTTTCGTGCATCACGAACATCTGATGCAAAATCCCCGACATAACACGCATCTTCAAAAGAAATATTACTTTTATGGCAAAACTGCTGTATCGGCCGAACCTTGGTATGAGCTCTTCCAACAACCACCTGCATATGATGCGCAAGATTAGACTCCTTTAATCGTTTTTGAATCTTGCCCTTGTAATGTGCACTAATAATACCAAGTAAGATTCCTTGCTCTCTCAGCTGTTGCAACACATCACAAACATCATCGAAAAATGGTTGTTCATCTGCACGTGCTACGTCAAAATACCATCTAAGAATGTCGCTATTTGAAGCAGTGACTCCACGTTTTTTAAAGTAGGTTGCATAAGGCGCTTCGTACTCCTCACAAAATTCTGGAAATGTCGGCACCTGCACCCCACTCTCTATCAATACATTTCTCGAACCGAGATATACCTGCTCCACACTGTTCACAAGTGTTCCGTCAAAATCAAATAGTACAGCTTTAATTTTCATGTGCTTACTTGTGCATACCATACCACTTGAACCGCGATTGGCAAAAGTAAACTATAGGTTCCTTACGCAGTAATAAATACTAGTTTTAATTCTAGTATTTCTTGGGGTAATGTAAAAGAAAATCGCCGGCTGCAAGCAGTCGACGATTCACCACGGAAAGGAGGAAGAAATGAAAAATATAGAACACAAACTGTTCACCCGAGGCCTGAGACAGGAGGGGTGGAGCAGGTCTAAGAATTAGTATACACACCAAACTTACATAGTCAAAAAGTTATCAACAGGAACAGGTATATATTATGTAATTTATTGACTTTCGTGAAAAAAAAGGTACATTGCTTTTCAGAGAGGTTGTTTGTAAGAATATTCTCGAAAATATGGAGGTCCAGACATGACAAAAATGACAAAAAGAGAGAAGATATCCTTATTACTCACCCTCAAGGGTGAATTTACAGAAAATCTTGAAAATATTGAGGGATTTGCTAAAGATTCGTACGACTCAATATTACTTGCTCTTCACCCTAAAGAGAAGCAGACGGTAGAAAGTCTTACGGATTTCACCACAAGGTTCATTACGGTTGCAAAAAAGTATATCACCGAGGAATACGAACTTCGATTGAAGACCTTTACACATGAAGATTTAGACGCACAGATCGCATACTACGCATCTGGTGCTGATAAGAAAGAACTTCTGATTACAGAACAAATGCTTAAAATTAGGGAGCGTTTTCGCTTCGAAACATACTCACCGTACTTCGATACCTCCGCGTTTTCCAGAAGTACTTGTGGGGGTTGCGGTTGTCGAGGAGATGATGATTGAGGTTGCAATCGTGAACATAATAATGAGTAGGAATTAGTATTACAGGGCGTCGTGTTTCACTGACGCCCTGCGCTATTGTCACAACATCACTATAATCTCAATTTCGTAACTTATTGACGAATTGGAAAGATAACGGTATCTTTCATTTAGAGAGACTAAGCGACAATCATATAGAGGAGAACGCAATGAATATGCCCACGTTATTCAAGCAACATTATGTGCAACAAGGTGGAAGGGGTATGGAATGTGCAATGCCCTTCGATTTCACCATCACGGCTCTTAATCTCGAAACACAAACTGTTCTCTGTCCCAGTTGTCGGCCGAAAGAGGATGGGCAAGAGGAAATAAAATTCTTTCACAATATCCGCGTTGAGGAGGGGGCCCTTCCAAACTAATCAGTGAACGGTACTTTAACAGCCGCAAGCAACGGAATCAGTTGCTGGCGGTTGTTTGTTTATGTTTATGTTTGTTTTAGTATCAATATAAAAATTTTATTACAAAAAGAAAACCGACTGCGTACAGTCGGCCTTTTATATTTGGTGTGTAGCAAGCTACACGATTTTTTGGGTAAAGAACTTATTCAGTACTAAGTAGTAGTATAGCTGGGCATTCAAATGTGTCAAAAAAGTTATCCACAAAAAACTTTCTTCTAAAACAGAATCGCCGATAATTGGATTATCGGCGATAAAATCAGAATACTGTGTATCAAACTTGCAAGATGTTACCCGACCTTGACGAAGCGGTTGCGGACCAAGGTTTTTGACACAGTTGTCTTAAGATCAATGAACTTCACGGCGAGCGAAACGCGGTTTTCTGCGTCGAGCGCATCCCAGTACGTATTCAGAATGTCCTCTGCACTACCTTGAAGAGGCATCAGTACCGGCTCTCCGACGAAGGGTGGCAACGGGTTACCGTCACCCATATACGTCGTGAGGCAAAGGCCAATACCTTCTCGAATACTTTCGTATACGTAGTAGAAGCGTATACAATCATCGCCCTCGCGGGCAAAGTTTGATTTTCGCAACAAGGCGAGTTCCATATAGCATTTGCCATCTACAATAGAGGAACAGCCCGTAATACGAGGTGTGAAATTTGGTTTATCCGGCTCATACCTTGTAGTATGTAAAGCAATGCTTAAAGGCATTCCCCCAATTTCGGAGATCGACTCAAGTACCGTATCGGTTTGATTGCCATTACTCACCACGAAGGAATACCGAGCTCGACCCATTGCATTGTAGATAATCAGACTCGGGTCTTCCACTTTTGCGGGGTCTTGAGCCTCGGTAAAGAGGCGATCGCCTTCCAAACCGAACACCCGGTTGCGGCTGTTTTCACCCCTGCCCATAATCCAGTACACCTGCACTGCATTCTCCCCTGTCTCATCTACACCGAGAATAAGACCACGGCCAGGATAAGAACAACGACGCAGATTAAGCAGATTTTTTTCCAATAGAGTTTTCACGAGTCCTCCTTTCGTTTTGTTTTACCTTCACAGGGCATGTACCCCACCTAAAATTCTGCATGCAGAGTATCTTTATACAGTAATAAAGTCAACTCACTGATATATATAATTCCTTTCTTTTGCTTTTAAAATTTATACAAAGAAAAAGTCAGATAAAATGGATTCTAATTATTTAGTATGCTATAAATGAATTAGAAACTTACTCTAAACTTTTATTCAAAGAGGTACATATGGAATATGTATTTAGTCCTTTTGCTCCTGGGATTCCTCTTTCTGAAAAGCCTTGTAAAAAAGCACCTGCAATGGTATGTACCATTTGGGATGACGAGGAAAAAAGCTTCTCTGTGCACAATGGATGTATATTAGCCTTCACAAGTTTAGAAAATGTGAATAAGTATCTGCCAATCGCAATAGCATACTCACCAGAAATGTGTAAGGTTATCGAGTATGAATGGTCATGTCTTGCTGAAGTGATTCAAAATCCAGAGTTCACCACAGTCTTGCTCGACTTTGATCCAACGAATAATGAGACTGGTCCGTATGAAGTCTACTTCATTAGATGACTCCTCCACACTATTCACTAGCGATGACAAACTAAAGACCTTGCATCCGAACTGCAAGGTCTTGACTTTTGTACAGTAGAACTAAATGGGGCAGATCCTTTGGATTATTCAGGTGTATGACCACACGACTTGCACACCATCTTTTTTTCCGTAACAGACACCACCTTCATCTCTTTTTTGCCACACTTCCCACATACGGCATTTCTTTCGATGATGGCTGCCATCTGGGACAAATGTTCTTCCGGGTTTTTGTAATACTTGTGCGCAAATTTTGGGTCAAATAACTCAGCAAATCTCCTATCCTCTTCCCAGTTTCCAATACTCACAAGGCACCTCCTTTTTCATTTGTGTTCAACCCTAAGTAAAATACACGAGGGCTGTAATTTGGATTCTTCCCCCACGATACCATACTTGAGAATATTGAAAACTGTTGGTTTTACGTTTTATGACTTTTATAGTACAATCGGTTTCAAATGGCCCTACTTGCCCGCAGTAGCGGAGCACCGCGAAGGAGGGTCGTCTTCCGCCAGCGGGCGGAGGTTAGGACATTAAAAAAACAAAAGATTAAGACAAGAGTTATTTACAAAAATTATGGCCCTATCGTCTAACGGTTAGGACATCGCCTTCTCAAGGCGGTAATCAGAGTTCGATTCTCTGTAGGGTCACAAAAGGTATAACAAAACACACTGCGAGCAAGCAGTGTGTTTTGTTATAGAAAGCAAACTACTTTGCTTTCGTGCCTTTTGTGAGGTCGGAGCATATTTTCTGCTCTTTCCTAAAGCAGTAAATAGCGAGACGAGGTTGTGCCACGAGGGTATTTCCATTTTTCTAATTCCTTTCAGTCATAAGAAAAATTGGTCAAGAGTGCTTAGTAAAATTCGAACGTAGTGAAAAAATTTACTAAGCAACTCGTGACCACATAATATAAAAAGCATGCGGAAGCATACATTGAGAAACGAACTGATTACCTCTTGAGAAGTGATGCCATTGGACTGTCCTACAGACGGTCCTCCTTGTGTGGTACTTTCGTTCTCCGCCAGCGGGCGGATCCGAAACTACCTACACAAGGTCCGATAGACGTGCTTGGGCACGTCTTCGGGTTCTCACAGCCTTCGCTCCTCCTTCGCTAAAGCTACGGCGTGCAAGCAAGGCCTGCATGCGCAGGCATGGCAGGCAGGCGGTAATCAGAGGAAACATTAAGAGAAAGGTAATTCTCTGCAGGATCATAAAATTCTTTACTCTATCGTTCTGTTATAATTACACAACCTTACAAATCTAACCTATCACACAATGAAAATAGGCATCGTATTGCAGTCAAATAGTCCTGAACGTGTTTGGAACACGTTTCGTTTTGCTCTCACCTCTCTCAAAGCGAGTCACAGTGTATCTATATTCCTCATGAGCGAGGGCTCAGAGCTTGATGGTATACAAGATACTGAACATTTTGATATCTCAAAAAAAGTTTCAGAATTCAAAGAATTGAGTGGTGTTCTGTATGCTTGTGGAACTTGCATCAAGCTGAGAGGCAAAGAAGACGCGGGAGTGTGTCCCATCTCTACGATGTCAGATTTGCTCACGATTGTTGAGGAAAGTGATAAGGTTCTGGTTTTTTAGTGCAAAGTATTGAGTGTACAAAGTCCGATAGACGTACTTGGGCACGTCTTCGGTTCTCACAGCCTTCGCTCAAAGCTACGGCGTGCAAACAAGGCCTGCATGCGCAGGCATGCATGGCAAGCAGGCGGTAATCAGAGTTCGAGGAATTACACTTTAATTTTAGTAATTGACGAGCAATAAGTTGGTTGATCAATTTTAAGACTGTGATAGTATATACGTATCACTACGAAAAAAACCCTGACATGGATACGTCCATGTTGGGGGTTTTTTCTTTAGGTTTTGTTGGAAAATTTATGATACAAGTTATTTAAAAATGTGATTTTTATATTTTTGTTTTTTATCAAAATAGAACACTTACCTTCGTCTGGTGCTATAACCTCAAGAGACATGTTTCTTTCTTTTAAGAATTCAACAAGACAACCGAAATCACCGTCCCCAGTTATTATGATTGCTGAATCAAATTCTTTTTCATAAAAATCTGAAACAGTTTTTAAAACCAACTCCGCATCACAGTTTCCTTTAATCTTTTCTCCAACTGATACTGTTTGTTTAAAAACAAGAATGTAACCACTTTTTTGCAGATATTCGTAGAACTTTACTCTTTCTGGAACCAGACCAATAAAAAGATACACGTTCTGGGGTTCGTACTTTTGTCTTAACCACCCTCGAAATTTTCTATAATCAATTTCAAAAGCAAGTTCTTTCGCTGATCTGTAGAGATTATTTCCATCAATATAAATGTTTGTTTTCGCCACTAAAAAATAATAGCATAGGATATGTAGAAAATGATTATGCACTTCTCACGTCTTCGGGTTCTTCCGCCCGCGGGCGGATCCTCCTGCGGGAGGACAAGGCGGTAATCAGAGTTCGATTAGCTCAGTGGAGGAATTCCATTTCAAATTTTATCGAAATAATTAATTGACCTTAAAAAAACTAGCGATATAATACTATTGTTATGTAGCAAGGGGCTGCATACAATAGTTAAATAGGCTAATCATACTTGTTATGACAAACTTATTGAGCGTTACCCTGAGCCGCTAGTTGCAAACTACAATTAGACACTGTGGGTGATTGTAAGTCAGTACAGTAAGTGAATATGAAAAAGAGGAGGTGGGTTATCGCCCACCAAGTCCTTTCGCAAGAGGAAGAGTATGTTGCTTTAACGATTGTGAATGTACTAGAAAATCGGCTTTTAATGACCCAAAGCAAAAACTTCTTGGAGACAAGAGGTTTTTGTGATTTTAGTTAGCACAGAGGTGCAGTACCACTCATCTTTAATCATAAATTTCGAACTCATAGACATCAAAGAAACTGTTCTACTCATGTATAGTTCTTCAAGCTCCAAGCGAGGCACAATAGGGTCACCAATTCGTGTTAGCACGAGAACCATACAAAAACAGCCACAATTGAGCTGTTTTTGTATGGTTACTCAGTAATAGATTTTACTTTTTCATAAAGGTCAACGATCTGGTTTTTATCAAGATCAATCAAGGGTTCATACATAAAAGAGTTAATGTGTATGTGTTCCGGAGTAATTAAATTCACCCTCCGTAAATCATTAACCACATCAGGAATAACAGTCACTGCGTTTTGTACCAGCTCACGAGGAGATGTGTTTGATGTTTTCTCAAGACCAAGTATTTTTCTAAGATAAATCTCGGTTACAGTTCTGATATATAAAGAAACAACTATCTTGTCCTCTAAACTCAAAAGGGTCAATTATATTTGTATCTTTCTGAGAAACTAGACAAATTTGATCACCTCTCTTTTCTGCAAGGAAGTACCAATCTCCCTCTTCTTCAGGAGCTTTAATTTCCAGTCTCTGTTTTAGAGTACGAAAAAAATCAAAATTATGTGTAAGTATAATTGAACGAAAAAAAGAGGTGTCCGATATTTCTTTAAGGTACTCTGCAATTGCATATTTGTTTTGATAATCGAATGAGTCAGCAATATCATCAATAACAAAAATTGTTGGTATTTTGTTCTCCTTACGATATTTTATTTCGAATATTATGTTTAACAAATAGAAAGCCCTTCTCTCGCCTTGGCTTAAAATTGAATTTTCATTTCCTCCGGTTAAATTTCTCTCGCTGACTTGAACCATCTCTTCTTTTTTATGTTCACATATTCTATTTGCGTCAGCTCCACAAATTGAGCAGAACCAATACTCCAACGACTGCAACTTTAAACCGTTCAACAATACCTTATCTTTTTCTTCATTCGAAACACTCACAATAAACGGGACTCTAAATCGACTATTGAACTCATCAACTGCTTTATGCCAAACACTACTCTCATCAGCCCGGACTCTGTGAACTAGGCCTTCTATTGCTTTATAAGCTGCTGCTGTTTGATTAATAAATATCGTAAAGCTGTCGCCACTATCAACTAAATAAGAATAAATGAGTTCTCTTTTTGCAAAACTCAAATCTGATTTGCCTAGAAAAGATAAAAAATCAACTACGTCTGGATCAAAAATGTATTCCTTAAACTTTTTTGTAATTTTTGTTGATTTAGCATCCAACACCTTATCAATTGCAGCCAAATGCGCCGAAAATTCAAGGTCATTTAAAAGTTCAGATCTCAGCTTTCTAATTTCTTCGATTAACTCCTCTTTCTCTTTAGGGTCACGCTCTTTGCTTTGCTTGTTGTAAAGCTGAAATCCATTTTGTTCTGCTTTGGTTTCTTTTTTGCTTTGAGTGTCAAAATAATGAGCTTCCTCCATTTGAGAAACGACTTTTTCTGCGCTCGTATGAGTGAAGTTAAGATTGAAATACTTCGATTCTTCAATCAATTGCTTGTATCTTTCAACGTATTTTTTCAATAAAGATCTATTTCTTGAGTCAAGCAAAAACCCACCTTTTCCTGTTATTTTTTCATTAAAAATAACACCATATTTTATTTGAGAAAAACTTCCGACTTTTTCATTTGTTTCTAGATTTTTACTTATATTTAGAATAGTCTCATAGAAATCAAGTTCAGAGTTGTACTCTTTTTTTGCAAACAATTCTACGAGCAATCTTTCAATATCCTCTGGATTAGAGATGTGATTGATTTTTGCCATATCTGTACTAATCAAATCATCACCTGTTTTTTGTATGTAAGTGAAATATCTAAGGACCCTTAACAAAAAATCACGCTTACTGTGCTTTAAATCTGAAACAATTTTCTCATACTCTTTCTTGTGCTCCTCTTTAAGTAAAATCTCAGAAATATTTTCCGAATGGAAACTATCTTCAAACGGTTTAATGACGAATATTGCTTCAGGGTTGATTTCTTAGCTGTCCACCTCAATTCGATGATTGGTGTTCTTGTTTAGAAAAATTCTGTCTCTAATATTGGCTTTGTTTCCTTTTTGATATGCGTCAAAAACTCTCGCCAAGGATGACTTCATAATGCCATTAGGAGCGTAAATCAAGTGTGAGCGATAATCAGAAAAATCAAAATCGTGCTTGAGCGAAGATATTCCATAGCAATTTTCAAAATCTATACTTACCTTATCCATACTTTAAATTTTTGCGAGTATTTCAGTGCCAGTGTATATATGACTATCTGGGTTATAGCCGTCAAATACTTCAAACTGCCGTTCATCTTCCAAAACAACTACATTGCGTATAAATTCGCCTATAAACATCCTCCATTCTGGAAAATCATCTAATGTATCAGAAACGCCACCTGTCTGAACAACATGAATCCATACGCGAGGAATACCATCTCGTGTCTTACCTGCAAAAACTACATGCGGATTACCAATGCGTTCGCCGCACACCTTCCCTTCTTTTTCATATTCAAACGAAATAGGTCTTCTTGCTTCTACCGCTTTACGTATTGTTTCAATCAATACTGGATTCATTTTGACATTATATCACTAATTTCAGCTTTTAGTTATATAATTTTATTTTTATATGAAGCTACTTTTGAGCGACGGAAATCTCTCTTCCATCGCGCTTATATATCAATATCTTTTACTGTGATTTTGACATCACTGCCGATTAACATTTTTGGATTTTTTGCTTAATCGTGGAACAGCAGCTTTATCTCGATAGGAAGTTTGATTGACTCATTTTAAGCCTCCTATTAAGGCTGACCGTACTGTGAGTTTCTAAAAATACTAGTATTCGAGTGGTAATTTTGAAATAAACTTCTACGCATGTCCGTAATCTAATCAATACCTTGGAAACACTTTGCTAATAATTGTCTTGGTGTTTGCAAATCTATGCCGAAATGCAAACGTTTTTCGTTGTAGTATCGCAAGTATGGAACAAGTACTTTATTGAGTTCAGATACTGTACGTGAAGTGTTTTTAATACATTCTTCTTGAATGGTACGATTAAATCGTTCAAGATGTGCGTTGTCGTTTGGTCTTCGTACACGAGTATGTCGATGGGTGATACGAATATGGTTTGTGAAGTGTGTACTCCACTCAGGTCCATTATCACTTTGAAGAACATGGAATTGAAATGGTGCGTGTGCTTGTGCACGACGAACAAATGAAATCGCGGAATGCGTATTTGCACGTTCGTACGCTCGTGCGTAGGCAAATCGAGAATGGACATCAAGTAACGTAAATACGTATACTCGTGACCCGTCTGATCGTATGAGGTGAATAGTATCTATTTGAACTAAATCTCCCGCTGTTTTTACGTCAGGACGAGGGATAGAAAGGTGTACTCGTTTCCAAGGACTTCGTTTGTTCAACAACAACCGTCTACTGAGTGTCCGCTTCACTGTTGAAAGCGACACAATCACTCCTTCGTTTTCTAACTCTTTATGAACTACTTCTGCACTCCGTCGTATAGTAAGACGCTTTTGAGCAATCTTGTCCTCAAGTATCCGAGGAATGCGTTTTGGATGTGAACGCGGTCGCGATGAGCGTGTGGGTATAGGGTGAATACCATATCGCTCTAACTTCCTTACCCATTTCGTGATAGTTCCAGGGGACACTCCAAAGCGACGTGCTGCAGTACGTATACCATGTCTCTTAGCAAACAGCGCTGCGTCACGACGTACTTTCGGTGCTTGTGGATTA
>LCCS01000018.1 GCA_000998045.1 Parcubacteria group bacterium GW2011_GWD2_42_14 | reverse complement strand
GCAGTATCCACTGATATCGCTCCATTTGGATTGTTTCGTTCATTTTGACGGTCATTTAGCTACTCTACTAAATCCGCCATATGTGTGTGCACATTACCCAAACACATTGACTTGTGTGTAAAAATGACGTAAATATACATTAGAACATCAAGGAAGAAATGCAGTTTACCAAAGTGAAATTCTACTACGGAGGAGAAAAAGATGAACGTAGCATACACGCTTGGATATGTTCCTCAGTTTGAGGGATGGCAGTATTTGTACGTGTTTATTATCGGCTGGTCTGCATTAATCATGATTGCAGGTCTACTGTTCGACATGATAAGACAGGACGCTGTTTCGCATCAGCGTGTCCAGTACCACTGGCTTGCCTACTTTACGGTGGGGCTAGGTTTGTTTTCAATTCATCCCGCTGGTTTGATAGTTCTCTTTTCACTGAATGTTCTGCTACAAGATTTTGCTCCGGGTGGAGCATGTGTTATTGCGACAATGCTTACCGTGTTTGGAATCTGGTCGTTCATATACAATATGTTCGGCGAAGAATTCTGGAAAACAGTCAGGCAAAAGAGAAGGAGGTAACCGTATGCTTGTTATAAAAGTTTGGTGTCTTCCGAGGTCTACCGAGCGCAAGCTCAGGCACGTTTTCGAAAGTATTATCAAAGCCGTAGAGGATGTTCCCGAACTTGATCTCAAAGGCAAGGATTCGATGAAAGTCCTTTTTCCGCTCGACATAATGGAGTTTGGTCTAGGGACCGAAACCATCATCGAAGGTCACTTAGAAAAATCAGACCGGACCAAAAAGTGTCGTAATCATTTAGCTGAACGCTTAGGAGTGGCGCTCAAGAAACACTTACCGAAGGCGAACGCTGAATGTTGGGTGTCTCCCGACGACCTGAGTCAAAGATTCTGGATTAATCTAAAGTCCATAGAGAGTAAGACTTGGGATTTTGACCCACAGCATGACTCCTTTTCGTATCCGGGTCTTCGCTAGTCAGACTCTCGTTCATTAATCTTAATTTTTTTGACAAATAACCCCACTTCAATTTTTGAAGTGGGGTTAAACTTTTATTTACAAACTTCTGACTTTTTACCCCGTACCAGTCGGTACAGGGCAGGCTCTCGGCATTACTTACTACTCTTTGTCATTTTCCTAATAGCGAAAAAGTGATACGATGCATAGCATGTCAGAAAAACCTCAAAACAAGAAATCAGAGACATCGCTTCGAGAAGAAGAGGTGCTTAAGCACTGGGAAGAGAACACTATTTTTGAAAAAAGTCTTGAAAAAGAAGCTCCAAATGGTGAGTTCGTGTTTTACGATGGACCGCCGTTTGCCACCGGTTTGCCTCACTACGGCTCGCTTCTATCGTCTGTGGTAAAAGATGTCGTTGGAAGATATAAAACGATGCAGGGGTACTACGTGCCTCGTCGGTGGGGTTGGGACTGCCATGGTCTTCCTATTGAGCACATGATAGAAAAAAAGCTTGGACTCGCGACCAAGAAAGATATTGAAAAGCTTGGCATTGACAAGTTTAACGAAGAAGCAAAGAACTCGGTGCTTGCGTATGTGGATGAATGGAAGGATTACGTCGACCGTATCGGACGTTGGGTAGATTTTGACAATTCCTACAAGACGATGGACAACAGCTACATCGAGAGTGTGTGGTGGGCACTCAAAAAAATTCATACGGACAAACGGCTCTATGAAGGGAAGAAGGTCTTAATGTACTGTCCGCGTTGCGAAACCCCGCTTTCAAAGGCGGAGATTGCGATGGATAACAGTTACAAGGATGTGACGGATGAAGCGGTTTATATAAAGTTTAAAGTTGAAAGTTTAAAGTTGAAAGTAAAAGGAATAAAAGTAGATGACAATCTTCCAACATTTATTCTCGCATGGACAACAACACCTTGGACATTGCCTGCGAACATGGCGTTGGCGGTTGGTGAAAACATTGACTATGTGTTGATTGAAAAGAAAGACGAGGGTATGGGGCCGCTGGTGCGATTTATTCTTGCAAAGAGTTTACTCACAACAGTTTTTAAAGATTCAGAATATTCGGTTGTAAGTGAGTATAAAGGAAGTGAATTAGTCGGTATCTCCTACGAACCACTCTATGAAATAGAGAAAGCTAAGAATGCAAAAAGTGAAAAGGCATGGACAGTACTTTCTGCAGACTTTGTAACGACTGAAGATGGTACGGGAGTGGTCCATATCGCACCAATGTATGGAGAAGACGACTATGCACTTGGACTAAAAAACAATCTTCCTGTGGTACCACTTCTCGATGGTACAGGTACATACAACACGGATGCTCCGAAAGAACTGCAAGGCATGTACTACAAAAAAGGAGGGAAGTATGTGATGGAAGATTTAGAAAAACGAAGTCTACTGTTTGCAAAGCACAACCACACGCATTCCTACCCACACTGCTACCGATGTGGCACGGCGCTTATCTACAACGCACTTACGTCATGGTTTATCGATATTCAGTCGGTAAAGAAACGCCTGCTCGAGGCAAACGAAGAAGTGAGTTGGTACCCAGAGCATCTCAAGCACGGTCGCTTCAAGAATATTGTTGAGACCGCTCCTGACTGGACTATTTCCCGCAACCGTTTTTGGGCAAGTCCTCTTCCTATTTGGAAGCATGAGAAGACAGGGGAGATACAAGTATTTGGCTCACTCGCCGAGCTTCGTGAACGCACAAAAAAATCAGGCAACACGTATATTTTCTTACGACACGGAGAAGCCGGGAGTAATGTGGAGCATGTTATTAGCTCACTTCCCGAGAATACCCACAAGCTAACTGAGAAGGGTAAGGAACAGCTTCGTGCAGTTGCAAAACAACTCAAAGACAAAGGCATTACCAAAATCATCACGAGCCCGCTCGTGCGCACCAAGGAGAGCGCTGATATTCTTGCAGACGAAATAGGATTTGATAAACAAAAAATTACTATCGAAGCAAGGTTCCAAGAATGGCAACTCGGTGATTTAAACGGTAAGCCAGTTTCTGAATTGCAAACAGTGTGTCCCTCATATAAAAACCGTTTTGAGCAAGGGTGTGGTACTGGGGAGACACTTCGTGACATGAAGCGACGTATAGGTGAAGCACTCTACGAACTTGAAGAGAAGTACCACGGCGAAACCATTCTTATTGTTGGTCATGAATATACGGTCTGGTTTGCTGAATGTGTCGCACAGGGCGCAGCAGGTAAGGAGTGTGTCGCTATACGAGGAGACAGTGAAGATTTTCTTAGAAACGCAGACTTCCGCGTGGTTGATTTCGTACCCCTTTCCCATAACAAAGAATACGAGCTAGTTATATCGATATACTTGAGCTTGTTGCAGAAGATGGAGCGCGTCTCATACGTACTCCTGAAGTAGTGGACTGCTGGGTGGAGTCAGGCTCGATGCCATTTGCCTCAGAGCATTATCCGCATGAAAACAAAGAAGTGGTGGAGAGACGATACCCAGGAGACTTTATCACCGAGTACATTGCTCAGACACGAACATGGTTTTACTACATGCATGCGATGGGCGTCTTGCTCTTTGACAATCCAAGTTTTAAGAACTGTGTCACGACAGGCACACTCCTTGCTTTCGATGGAGCAAAGATAAGCAAATCAAAGAAAAACTTCACCGACCCATACGTCAACATAGACCTCTACGGAGCTGATGCCATGCGCTTTTACATGATGGGATCTGTGGTGATGTCGGCGGAAGATTCTGCCTTTAAGGACGAAGAGCTTCGCGAAGCACACAACCGTTTCATCAACATGATATGGAATTCGTATAAGTTTTACGAGATGAACATCGGCACAAACACAGAGAAGGTGCGTGATGTGCAAAACCTTACGAAGCTCGATACATGGGTACTCGCTCGACTTGGGGAAACTGTACAAAGCGTGACGCGCCACATGGATGCATATGACACGATACGAAGTGCACGTGTGTTGCGTGACTTTGTGACTGATCTCTCGACATGGTATATCCGCAGATCTCGTGATCGTTTCAAATCAGAGGATGCCGAAGACCGCCTCCGTGTCCTTGCGGTGTCGCGTGAAGTATTTCTTACTCTTGCAAAGATCGTTGCGCCTATCACACCATACATCGCTGAGAGCCTATACAAAGGTGTCGGGGGAGAAAAGGAGAGTGTTCATCTTGAGGAATGGCCTTCATATAGTGAGCCTGATAAGAAAATCATAGATGATATGTCAGAAATACGACGTCTCGCATCCCTTGCGCTTGAGGCACGACAAAAAGCAGGTATAAAAGTGCGACAACCGCTTGCGAAAATCACCCTTGCAACTAATCGTTTTGAATCTGAATCAGCCCTTCTTGAAATTCTTTGTGATGAGATAAATGTAAAAGTATGCGCCGTAGACGCATCACAGGAAGATGAGGTGGTCTTGGACACAGAGCTTACTGATGATCTCCGACAAGAAGGTGCTGTGCGAGATATTGTGCGTGCTATTCAAGATATGCGAAAAAAGACAGGTCTTTCTCCAGAAGACAAAGTTACACTGACTGTAGAGACGAGTGTTGAGGGGAAGCAGTTGCTTGAAGTTGCGGAGAGTGAGCTTACTCGTGTGGCAGGTGTTGAGACAGTTTCCTTTGCAACGTCACTCGACGAGGGTATACCTTTTACAGTGGACACGGTTACCTTCACTGCCTCACTTACTAAGATAGGAATTACGCAAACGGATGCAGTTCGAGGCGCCCAAGCAAAATAGAACGAGTTGTATGAACAATACTACGAGAGATATTTTGTGACGAGCAACGATGAAATGCGACTAATTTTTCTTATGAGCTTTGCAATTAGAAAAATGAAGTACTCTTGTGGTGCGCCGTTTGTGTAAGTCCTATAAGAACTAGTTCTCATGCATACACTGTATACAACTGAAGCGTATATCCTAGAAGCGTATCCGCAAGGTGAATCAAATAAGGTGTACAAACTGCTTACCCGAGAGCTAGGACTTCTCTACGCTCATGGACAGAGTGTGCGTGAGCTAAAAAGTCGCAACAGGTACGCTCTGCAAACAGGAGAAATGTCAGACATAACACTCGTACGAGGCAGAGAGACGTGGCGTATCACGGGAGCGCAAACAGGGAGAGAAGAGCGTGTCCCTCTGGCACAACAAATATATAAAAAGAGAATCCTGCACCTTATTGGTAGTATGGTGCCAGTTGAAGATACCACTATTGAGTTGTTTGATGTGCTGAAATGCGGTACTCAAGCATTTCATACATTTCCTGAAGAGTACGCGACACTTATTGAGGTAGTAACTGTTTTACGATTTCTCAACATACTCGGCTATGTGGCGCGACCAGTACAAGACCCTCTTATAGAAAGGTTTTTTGGCAATACAGCATTTACAGTTGAGCTTATTGAGCTGGCCCAAGTCCATAAGCAAACCCTTGTAATGCGTGTTAATAATGCACTTGAAGGAGCAAAATAATCGTGCGCTCATGCTATACTCATAGGACCTAGGCAAGCGGATGCAGTTCGACTTGTCCGCCGTAGCTCAGAGGAGCGAAGGAGGAGGCGTACAGGCAACGATGAAATGTGCCGTTTGCGTAGGTCCTAACTCAATTACATGGTAGACAAAGATAGTAGCGTAGAAAAAATGAAAAAGAAGCTCTATGTTCGGAACGTAGAGCCAGTTCTACACGAGCGTCGTGCACTCCATGAAGATGCTCCGCACCAAGTTGCGTCTTCATGGGATGAAGCCGAGCGTATGCAGGAAGGGGAAGGGGAAGAGAGGTATGAGATGCCACAAGACCCACAAGAAATTTTGGATGAGCTTCATCGAGGACATATACCTGGGCAAGTGATACCAAAGCCGTCAATACTTGATGATAAACGGTTTTCTGCTGATGCAGTGGAGGTTGAAGATCCGCAGGAAGATCGCTTTGTGTCGCGTATTATCAAAGCCGTACTTATTGCCTCTTTCCTGTTCTTTCTTTTTGCAATTGGACTTGCGGGTTTTTACCTGATTGGAGGTAAAAATCAAGTGTCGTGTAAAAATGTCGCCATTGCTGTTACCGGTCCGCACTCTATCCCAAGTGGTAAGAAACTTATTCTCGATGTCTCAGTCACGAACAACAATCCCGTTCCCATGAAGAATGCTTCCTTAGAAGTTGTTTTTCCCGACGGAGCACGTGATGCACAACTATCTTCAAGTGGGCTCCCTTCGACGAAAGAACAAGTAGGAACCATTGAGGTGGGAGAGCATGTGCGTACATCAACGACGGCACTTTTGTTTGGACAAGAACAAACGGAGCAGGAAATAAAAACCATTGTATCCTATGAAATAGATGACAGTAGTGCATCTTTTACTTGTGAACAACCTTATGTCATTCTCATCTCTACATCACCAGTTAGTTTGACGGTAGAAGGGTTAGAGGAAATTTCGTCAGGACAGGAGTTAGAACTTGAAGTGTCGGTTACCTCTAACTCAGAAGAAACAGTTCCTGATCTTAGAATCGTTGCTGAGTATCCATATGGTTTTGAATTCGTTTCATCAGTACCGGAACCGACCGAGGATGACAGGGTATGGGAGGTGGGAGATTTGATTGCCGGGAAAGTACGGACGGTAAAGGTACGTGGGATTGTGAGAGGGCAGGGTGTTGAGGCGAGAACCGTTACCTTCTCTGTTGGGGAAAAAGATACAGTTGACGCAAAAGGCTTAGCTACTATACTTCAAAAAATTGAGCACCCTCTCCTGGTTACGAAGCCGTTTATGGAACTCTCACTCGAGCTTGATGATAACGCAAATCCACAAGTCACAAGCACATTAGGGGAACAAGTTCGAGGTAACCTCAAATGGAAAAACGCGTTGGGAGACGCGCTTCATGATGTTGAAATTGAGGCTCACTTTACTGGTGTTATGCTCAATCTTGCATCAGTTACTGCAGGAACAGGCTTTTTCCGTTCCATTGATAGAGTACTTATCTGGACCCCACAAACTGCTGATTTTTTAAGAAATGTAGAGGCAGGGCAGGAAGGAGAATTACCATTTAAATTTAGCACTAAGCCGTATGAGAAAGGTACAAGAGCAAGTAATCCCTCGATGGATATTGAGTTTGTCGTACGAGCACGAAGAATCTCTGACAATATACCTGTACAACAGAACTTACAGGAACAGTCAAAAAGGACGATACTTTTTAATACCGACTTAGATTATGAAGCCTACGCTCTGTATGGGGTTGGTTCATTTACAAATACCGGGCCACACCCGCCGGAAGTTAATGAGCGCACGACGTACACGATTGTGTGGGATGTCTCCAACTCTACAAACAATGCAGATTCAGTTATCTTGAAGGGTGAACTCCCCGTGTACATGGAATGGTTGGGACAGGTTGTCCCTCAAAGTGAGTCCGTCGTCTTCAACCCAGTGACCCGTGAAGTGATTTGGTCGCTTGGGACTGTTGCTCGGGATACGGGATACCAAGAAGCATCACGCAAGATTAGTTTCCAAGTGGGTGTGGTCCCTAGTATCAGTCAATTGGGTGAGGAATTGATACTTGTTGACAGTATAGTGTTGCAGGGTACAGATGCCTTCACCAAAAATGTTCTTACTCAAAAAATTCGCGTGGTAAACTCAAAACTGGAAAAAGATCCATATTTTAGTAAAGTATGGGGTGTCGTTAAATAATAATTACTACATATGAAAAAAACACCAACCATAGATGAAATCGTGGCAATCGCAAAAAGACGAGGGTTCGTATATCCCAATTCGGAAATATATGGTGGTTTTATAGGACTCTATGACTACGGTCCGTATGGGGCAGAGCTTGCGAAAAACATTAGGTCCGCATGGTGGCGCTCTATGGTACAACTTGAGGACAACATTGTTGGATTGGATTCGAGCATTTTTACCCGCCCAGAGGTTTGGGTGGCATCGGGGCATGTTGGTGGTTTCTCTGATCCTGTGGTGGAGTGTCGTGAGTGTAATACCCGTTCTCGCGCAGACCATCTTATCGAAGAGGCGGGTGGTTTTGCTGATGAGAAAATGACAGTAGAGGAAATTAATCAGGTGTTTGATACGTACCGTGAAAAGATAGCTTGCCCAAAGTGTGGGAAAAAGAATTTTTCTGAGATAAAAAATTTCAACTTACTCGTCAAGGCAAATCTTGGTAATTTTACTGAAGACTGGAGTAAAGAGCCTGTATACTTACGAGGTGAGACGTGTCAGGGAATATATCTCAATTTTAAGAATGTGTTGGACACGACACGAGTAAAGGTACCTTTCGGTATAGCACAAATAGGCAAGGCGTTTAGAAACGAAATTGCTCCACGCCAATATATTTTTAGAAAACGCGAATTTGAACAAATGGAAATGCAGATGTTTGTTGAGCCTGATAGAGAAATGGAGGTGTACGAGGTGTGGCGTGAGAAGCGTATGAAGTATTACATTGAAAGTCTTGGTTTTAGCAAAGAAAACATCCAGTGGCATCAACATGAAAACCTAGTCTTCTACGCTAAAGCAGCATGGGATATTGAGTATCGTTTTCCGTTTGGATTTAAGGAGCTTGAAGGTGTACATGCGCGTGGTGACTATGACTTAACCCAGCATCAGAAACACTCAGGGGTGAGTTTAAAGTACCGTGACCCAACAAGTGGCGTTGAGTATGTGCCACATATCGTGGAAACATCGGTCGGTGTAGATAGAACATTTCTTGCGGTCTTGACTGAATTTTATGATACGGACGAGTTGGGTGGTGATATTCGAACGGTGTTACGATTCCCGTACCACTTGGCCCCTATTAAGGTAGCGGTTTTTCCTCTTCTCAAAAACAAACCTGAATTAGTCGCAAAAGCTCGCGAGATATTTGATTTACTTAAGGTAGAAATGCACTGCGAGTTTGATGACAATGGAAATATCGGCAAGCGGTATCGACGACAAGATGAAATAGGAACACCGTACTGTGTCACTGTTGATTTTGAGACACTTGAAGACGTTGCGGTTACTGTCAGGGAACGAGACAGTGGTGAACAAAAACGTATCCCTATTTCTGAACTCGTGCATACTCTACGAGCATAATGTTTGAGGACATTTGCTAAATACTTACAATACGTTACTATTTTGAGTAATGTCTACTCAAAAACCTATCATAACGATTTCAATAACTCCGGGAACGGTGGTTATGGTGCTATTTATAATCTTGGGTTTTTGGTTAGCGTTTCTTCTTAGAGATCTTTTGCTCGTCATACTCACCGCGGTAGTATTTGCGAGTGCGATAGAGCCTGTCACAATGTGGTTTGTCCGGCGGAGTTTTCCTCGGGTACTTGCGGTGGTCATTATATATTTACTTGTGGTCTTAAGCACGGTTTTGTTTTTTTACTTTTTCCTTCCCCCACTCCTTACCGAAGCTGCGGACTTTTTCCGCTCACTGCCTGTGTATCTAGAAACACTGAACCTTGCTCCAGTTGAGAGTATGGTGGGAGATGGTAACGGCACAGTCTCTATAACCGAACAGCTCCTCCAGCTACAGGATGTGGTAAAAACATCTTCAAGTGGGGTATTGAATGTTGCAAATAAAATCTTTGGTGGACTTATCTCTTTTATACTTATCATGGTTCTTTCGTTTTACTTTGCGGTACAGGATAGGGGACTTGATGACTTTTTACGTTTAGTAACGCCACCTCATCACCATGCATATATGCTCGATCTTTGGAAAAGAGCACAGGTAAAAATAGGTCGCTGGCTTCAAGGACAGCTTCTGCTTTCGCTCATTGTGGGTGTACTGGTGTACTTTGGGTTGCTTATTCTTGGGGTAAAGTACGCGCTTCTCTTGGCTATCGTTGCGTCAATACTTGAGCTTATCCCTGTTTTCGGTTCTATTTTAGCAGCTATTCCTGCAGTTATGCTCGCGTTTATTGATTCAGGAACGGCAATGGCACTCTTTGTGATTGTACTCTATGTGATTGTTAACCAGCTTCAAGGAAACGTTATCTACCCGATGGTGGTACAAAAAATATTGGGAGTACCTCCGCTCGTGGTAATCCTTGCCATTATTGCAGGTTCGCAACTTGCTGGATTTCTCGGTATTCTTATCGCAGTTCCAGTGGCTGCGGCGATACGAGAGTGGGTGAGAGACATTCAGCGGGGAAAGGAACAGCTTGAGTATCCGAATGAAAGAGGTGTGGTTGTCTAGATTAAAAGTTGTAAAAATTGTCGCATGAAGAATAAAGTATTTGTATCTACATCCATTCCGTATGTTAATGCGCGACCGCATATTGGTCATGCTTTAGAGTTTGTGCAGACTGATACGTATGCACGGTATCGACGACTCGCTGGCGACGATGTGTTTTTTACCACAGGCACAGACGACAATGCACTAAAGAATGTGCTCAAGGCCGAGGAAGCAAACGAAGCTGTGCAACCATTTGTACGTCGGCATGCTGCATACTTCAAAGAAACATGTGACCGTTTGAACATTTCATACGACTGTTTTATTGAGACATCAAACAGCGACGTACATACTCAAGGAGCACAGAAGCTATGGGATGTGGCGAATAAGAAAGGCGACATTTATAAAAAAGAATATGAAGGGTTGTACTGTGTTGGGTGTGAGGAGTTTAAGACTGAGAAGGATATCAATGAGCAGGGCGAGTGTCCCGAGCACCCGGGAAAAAAACTAGAACAGATTAAAGAATCGAATTATTTTTTCAAGCTTAGCAATTACCAAAAAACTCTCACTGAGCTTATAGAGTCCGACACATTGCACATTATCCCAGAGACGCGTAAGAATGAGATTCTTTCTTTCATAAAATCTGGACTTGAAGATTTCAGCATATCGCGCTCAGTCGAACGGGCGCATGGGTGGGGGGTGCCTGTCCCTGGGGACGATTCGCAAGTTATGTACGTGTGGTTCGATGCCTTGTCGAATTATATTAACGTCTTGGATTACGCACATGAAGGTAAGGCGTTTCAAGATTTTTGGCTTGATGCTAACGAGCGAATTCATTGTATTGGTAAGGGCATAAACAGATTTCATACGGTATATTGGCCGGCCATGTTGCTATCTGGTGGAATACCGCTTCCACATACTGTCTTTGTACACGGTTACTTTACGGTCGACGGACAGAAGATGAGTAAGTCGATAGGTAACGTCATTAATCCGATAGATCTTATAGAAAAATATGGTATTGATGCGGTGCGGTACTATTTCTTACGCCATCAACATCCCTTTGAAGATGGTGATTTTACCATGGAAAAATTCCATACCGCGTACACCGCAAACCTGGTGAATGGTTTGGGTAACCTTGTCTCGCGAGTGATGAAGCTTGCAGAGACGCACCTAGATGCTCCAGTGCAGAGACCAGACGCTATTGATTTTCCCGATGAGTTTACCCAAGCGCTTGATGCCTTTGAGTTCAGTACTGCGATGGATTATGTTTGGAGCAGGATAGGTCGTGCTGATGCACACATGACTGAGGAAGAACCGTTTAAAGTTGTAAAAACTAATCCCGAGGAAGGTAAGCGGATTATTGCAGAGCTAGTACTTGAGCTCTACCATATTGCTCGGATGCTACATCCTAGTATGCCAACTACTAGTAAGCTCATCAAAGAGACTATCCTCGCCAATAAAAAGCCGGAAATCATGTTTCCAAGACTGGACTTGTAAGTTGTCCTATCCACAATACCTTACGGTTAACCGTAAGGTATTGTTCTACGCAACCCTGTAGGGAAGTACTGTAAATATTTGTCTTTTTAATCTAAAGAAAAAACGAAAGAATGTTTTAGAAAACGAAAATTCCAAGATTCTTCAAAAGAACGCTTACTACCTTACGGTTAACCGTAAGGTAGTAAAAAGTTTTATCTTTTGTTCAACAAATTTATAGTCGATTTCCATCTTCCTCTTCCTTGAGGAGGCATTCCAGCACGCAAGATTACTTCTAGCGTGTTCCAAAAATCTGCATACTCTTTCTTCCTACGCTTGAGCATATGTTCAATGCGCATGTACTTTCCAGTGGTTAACTTATCTTTAAGCTGAGCTACTGTCGAAGGACTCAAGAGGAGTAACTGTGCAACACGGTACACGGAATTTTTTTCTATCAACATCACTATTGCCGCTAACCTTTTTGCAATCATTATTTTCTCTTCATCTCCAAGTAACTCGTCAAGAAAAATGTCTGCACTTTTCTTATCAAGACTGACAATTGTCTTTGCCAGTTCGGTATACAGTTTGTTGAGATGTGAAGGTTGTAGTTTACGTTTTGATACATTCGTCATTGCCTTATCTTACGGTTAACCGTAAGATAAGGCAATGGATATTCTTGCATTACAGTGGGAGTGGTACTAGGATACGTAGAATTATGCGGTATATAGATACACATACGCACGTAAACTTAGCGGCGTTCAAAGATGACTATGATGATGTTACTCGAAAGACCTTGGCGGAAGATGTCTGGATGATAAACGTCGGTACTGAGTACAACACGAGTATGTTTGCGGTAGAGTTACTCAAGCACTATGAAAAGGGCGTGTATGCGACTGTGGGCTTGCATCCACACCACACTAGCAAGAGCTTTTTTGATCCAAACGAACTTTCTGTAGATGATAAAACCTCAGTAGATAGTGGCGAAGTGTTTGATGCAAAGAAGTATAAAGAATTAGCACTACATCCCAAAGTGGTTGCGATAGGAGAGTGTGGTCTCGATTATTTCCATGACATAGAAGATAATGCGTGGAAAAAACAGATTGAGGCTTTTGAGGCACAAATCGCATTTGCAAACGAGGTGGGGAAGCCTCTTATGCTTCATCTCCGTAATGGTGCACGAGGGAATGCATACCGTGATGCATATGCAATACTCAAACGTGATGCCAAGGTGCTCGGGAATGCGCATTTCTTTGCAGGAACCTTGGAAGATGCCAAACTGTTTTGGGAAATGGGATATTCAACTTCGTTTACCGGTGTGATTACGTTTACACACCAATACGATGACATTGCTTTACAGGCACCAGATGGACTTATCCATGCGGAGACGGATGCCCCGTATGTTGCCCCGGTACCATTTCGGGGTAAGCGCAACGAACCCGTACATGTTCGTGAGGTAGTCGCGAAGATGGCGGAGCTACGCGGAGTGGAAGTAGGGCAACTTCAGCAGGTGCTCATACAAAACGTAGAGAAAATGTACGGTATTGCGTAGGACATGAGCAATATGTCATTTTTACGCATGAGACTTCCACTCTTCCATCGTATAGATGTATGTGGTACAGTAACTCAACTTCACAGCACTGTGGAGTATTATTATATAATTAATTTTTCATGGCAGAAAAAACAACACATGAAGACAAGGAAAAGGCTTTGACGCTCTACGAGCTCGGCTACCACCTTGTTCCATCGCTTGGGGAAGATGACCTCGCGCTTCGTGTTACAGACCTTCAAAAGGCGATTACCGCTCTAGGTGGGTCTATACTCTCTGAGGGTCAACCTCAGACATTTACGCTTGAGTACACTATGCGTAAAATGCGAGGCGGTCGTTGGGATTCATACGACTCAAGTTTCTTTGGATGGATTCGCTTTGAAGCTCCGTCTGAAGCAATGAGTGAACTCAAGGATATACTTGAGCACAACGAGTATCTCGTACGGTACCTTATTATCAAACCTGACCCAATCGTACTTGCTCCAGAGCCAGTTCGAGCACCACGAAAGGAAACAACTGAAGTTGATGTTGAGCCGAAGGCGCTTGTGCACAAGCAGGATGAGGAAGAAAAGGGAGAAGTATCCGAGGAAGAGCTCGACAAACAGATTGAACAGCTGATACACTAGACATATAGCCTTATTCTCTTACAAACATTGTTATGTATATCAACGAAGTAAAACTATATGGAAGATTAGGACGTGATCCAGAACTAAAATCTTTACCAAATGGAACGCCGGTCGTGACCTTTACAATGGCAACTACTCGAAGCTGGAAAGACGAAAGTGGACAGAAAAAAGAACAAACAGAGTGGCATAACCTCGTATGTTTTGGAAAACGTGCAGACGTTATCGCTAAGTATGTTAAAAAAGGTGATAGTTTCTACGTAACAGGACGATTGCAGACAAGATCGTGGGAGGACAAAGAAACACAGAAAAAAATGTATCGAACTGAAATTTTTGTTGTCGATTTCCAGTTTGGGGATCGTAAAGCAGGTTCTGATTCGTATCAGAGCCAAGGAGGGGAAAGTACTGCGCCCCGTCGGACAGAAGAGTCAAAGAATGATGCGATTGACTACCCAGATGAAGAAATTAACCCAGATGATATTCCATTCTAGTATTGTCTTACGAATAACACATTAAAATATGATTGAAAAGAAAAAAACAGAGGGAGCACTCCCAGACGTGCGATATTTTGACTATAAAGATGTAGAAACACTTAAACGTTTTCTGAACCCTCATGGTCGTATTCAGTCTCGCAACCACACCAACCTTCCTGCAAGACAACAGCGTCTACTCGCACGTGCGGTGAAGAACGCACGGTTTATGGGATTTCTCCCATTTGTGATTCGCTAAATTCTAAACCACGTACAAAAAGACCGAACGGATGTTCGGTTTTTTTGCTATCTCATAACTCGCTTTACTAACAGTCATTGCACCTGAGCTTTCTATCCGTAGTAGCCCCTGGCGAAGTAGTCACTTTTAACTTTTAACTTTTAACATTTAACTTTCAACTTGTTTACGCTTTCTCCGCTCTCGACACATACTCTCCGGTCTCTGTATTTATCTCGATAATATCTCCCTCATTGATAAAAAGAGGACACGTCACCGTTGCTCCCGTTTCTAGCTTCACTGTTTTGGTCGCACCTGTAGCGGTATTACCTTTTACTGCTGGGGCAGCTTCTGTAACACGGGCTACTATCTTGATTGGGATTTCGATACCTATTACTTCTTCTTCAAAAAGTACTGCTTCGTATTCTCCTTTTTGCTTGAGGAATTTAACACCGTCTCCGATAAGCTCTGCTGAAAGAGGGAAGCGTTTGCTCGGGTCCGTTGCTTTATGGAACATATACTCGCCCTTGCTTTCAAAAATAAACACGATTGTTTGTTTTTCAAGTTCTGCTTCCTCTGCGTTCTCAGTCTGGTGGAATGAATTCTCATACATTTTTCCACTTATAAGCCCCTTAAGTTTGGTGGCGTTCACTGGTTTTCTTTGTTGTTTGCGGAAAACGTGATGTGTCAGTACCTTGCAGGGTTCTTCATTAAAAACAATAGTTTTGCCTGTGATGATTTCATTGTAATTCAACATATGAGTATTTGTTCGGTTATGTGTGGAGCATTCTAGCTAATTACAGCTGTTCTGTCCACAGAGCGAGGAAGTTTAAAGTTTAATGTTAAAACTTGAAAGTATATTTTTAAAAAATAAATACTAGAATTAATACTAGTGGGAATACTAGTAATTTTCTACAATCTGTATCAAAATCGATTAGCGTCTTTTACTCGTTACTCAGAACTCGGTAACTCGCTACTTACCTCCTTGAAACTTCTCGGTGCTTTTCATAGTTGCAGTATATGTAGGGAAAGGTACCATATAACTACAAGCTCATGAGCAAACATATGGGATATTTTACACAAAACAATACTTCCTCAACGCCAGTGCAGGGACAACCGCGAGTGTTTGATGTACTTAAGGATAAGACAGACGAGGAATTACTGGAGCTCTCCGTCAATAATCCTGAAATTTTTGTTCATATAGTACGTAGGTACGAGGAAGCTTTTAAACGCAAAGTTCGCAAGATTGTGTATTCAGAGGAAGATGTAGAAGATGTGGTACAAGACGCTTTCACCAAGATATACCTACACGCAGAGCGATTTAAGAAAGTGGAGGGGGCGTCATTCAAGAGTTGGGGGTATACCATAGTCATGAATACTGCTTTCACGGTATATCGTAAAAAACAAAAAGAAACAGCACGAAATGCTGCCATCTCACCTGAAATGTACGAGAGTTTGCCCGACACAGTGCACGAAGAAAGTTTCGGACTTGAGTTGTCAGATGTAGTCATTTCTGTGTTTGCAAAAATGCCTGAACAGCTCTCCCGAGTTCTCTCACGACACTTCATACAGCAGGTACCACAGCAGGCTATTGCAGATGAAGAGGGAGTATCTGTCGGGGCTATCAAGACGAGAGTACATAGAGCCAAGGCTCAGTTTAGAGAATTACAAGAACAATTTGCACCGTACATATGAATAACATTGAAACAGTAGTTATGGCACGTGTTCGGAGGATACATTCCTTGCGTCGATTTATGCATCCCACTATGATGAAAGTTTATAGTGGTTTCCTCCTCTTTGGGACACTTGGATCTATGGTATCTATAGCCAATGTTCTCGCCAACATGCCTTCGGTCACGTCACCAGCGCAGGTAGTGTCCTTCACCCTCAATGCAGTAGTGCATACAGAAATGTTTGTACAGTTTGTGGTTGTTGGTATAGGGGTAGTATGTGCACTTCTTATAAGAGACATTCTACAAAACCTCAAACAAAAGAGTGTTTTTACGCACGCGTAAAACTTAATTTTTCATTTCTAAATTAAAAATTTCAAATTAGTCACCCATTCGAGTTCTTCAGGGATACTTTCAACTTTATAACATTCAACTTTTAACTTACTTCCCATCCAATGCCTTACGTATTTCTTTAAGCAGTGCAGTGGCTACGGGCTTGTTTGTTTGGAGAAACGTACGCGAAGCATCGTATCCTCTGCCAAGTTTTTCCTCACCATAGGAGTATGAAGAACCGGACTTTGACACGAGTCCATACTTTTCGCCAAGCGCGAGTAGCTCGCCCTCACGACTGATACCTTCGTTGTACATGAGATCAAATTCAGTCACGCGGAAAGGAGGTGCAACTTTATTTTTGACAATCTTGACTCGATGTCTACCTCCGACAACATCCGTACCTTTCTTTATTTGTGCTATTCGACGTATATCGATACGTACTGAGGTATAGAATTTGAGCGCCTTTCCACCAGGGGTAGTTTCGGGGTTTCCAAACATGACACCTATTTGCATGCGTATTTGGTTAATGAAGATAACAATAGTCTTGCTCTTTGCTACAATAGCAGTGAGTTTCCGCAAGGCTTGGCTCATGAGACGCGCTTGTTTTCCTATATGCATCTGACCCATCTCACCCTCTATCTCATCCTTCGGCGTCAGTGCCGCGACTGAGTCGATGACGATTATGTCTATTTTGCCCGATCGCACGAGTGATTCGACTATTTCGAGCGCTTGCTCACCGGTATCGGGCTGGCTTACGAGGAGCTGGTCTATTTTCACGCCTATGTGTGAAGCGTATTCAGGGTCAAGTGCATGCTCAGCATCTATAAAAGCACACACACCTCCTTTCTTCTGCGCCTCCGCCACAGCATGGAGCGAGAGCGTTGTTTTTCCAGAAGATTCTGGTCCGAATATTTCAAGAATGCGTCCACGAGGGTAGCCACCTATGCCGAGTGCCCAGTCTACGCCGAGAGAGCCAGAGGGTATGGAGTCTACGTTTACTTTAGGTTTAGAACCAAGAGTCATGATAGCTTCTTCACCAAACTTTGTCTTAATCGCACGTAGAGCCTCGTCAACGTCTGTATGTATGTTTTCTTGCTGCGTTGCAGTACTCTCGCTATCAGATACCGTCCTCCTCTTCTCAACGGTTTTTTCTGCTGTTTTTTTCTTGGCCATGGGTGTGTGATGTTAGTTACTAATATGATATAGGACTTACGCAAGCGACACATTTCTTTGTTGCCCTACGCAAAATGTCTCTCAGAGTATTGCTCATACAATTCGTTCCATTTTGCTTGGGCGCCCCCTCCTCCGCTAAAGCTGCGGGCGGACAAGGTCGAACTGCGTCCGTTTGCGTAAGTCCTATGATAGTTGTGGCTTTGGTGTTGCATATGTTAGAGCAGGGTAGCACTTGGATCTTGCGTGGTACCTGCGGTAGTGACTGGTCCAGTTGAGCTTGCCTGTATACTCGCCTCGTCCTCCCCAGGTGCTGGTTGTCCTGCTACACCTGTAGAAGCTTGAGGTTGTGGAGCGCCAATAAATTCAATGCGCTGTTCTTGATGGCGACCAAATCGGTTTTTTGCTTCGACAAGTATTACTCCGTATCCTTCTGGTGTTACAAATGTTTCGTCAAAGGTCCCAGAGGTGTCCATAGTAATGGGTTGTCCGTTCACACTCACATGGGTCACGTTTTCGGTTTTACCATTGATAGCCATAAGTACCGTAGAAATAGTCTCCCCGTGGCGAGGGGAGGATACCATGAGGGTGGGTCCATGGATGAGTGTTCGAGCTTGGAATACTCCATATGTGACAGTGATGAGACAGAGAGTAAAGGCAAAATAAGCACCGTTTTTATTAGACATAGCGTTGTTCTTCATTAGTTTCCTCTGAATCAAACGTATCTTCCACACTACCGATAGTGCCATACCCGTCACCGCCCATGATTTCACGTGGCTTGTTGGTGCCGTCCGATGCGGAAATAACGCCTCGTTGCTCGAGCTGGTCCATGATGCGCGCCGCACGTCCGTAGCCTATCTTGAATCGTCGCTGTATGAGAGAGGTTGAGGCTTTCTTTTCTCGAACAAGTAGCTCCTTTACCTCCCCATAGAGCTCATCAAGCTCGTCATCCTCTTCTATTTGGTCAAAAGGTATGCCTGCGCTCGCTCCGTTACCATCATTGTCAGTGAAATCCATTGCAGCAGGGAGCTCGTAGTCGTTGTGTTTTATGAGGTGCGAGACTATTTGGCGTACTTCGGGAGTCGTGAGGAAAGGTGACTGTATACGTCGCGGTTTTGCCATGTCTGCAGAGAGGTAGAGCATGTCACCAGCTCCGAGAAGCTTTTCAGCGCCAGACTGATCAAGAATGATGCGCGATTCAAGGAGGGAAGAAACTTTGAGGGCGATACGTGAAGGGATGTTTGCTTTGATGAGTCCGGTGATTACCTGTGCTGAGGGTCGTTGGGTGGAAAGTATCAAGTGTATACCGACTGCACGGCTCATCTGTGCCAAACGTACGATAGCTCCTTCAAGCTCTCGAGGGTAACTGCTCATGATGTCCGCAAGCTCATCAATAATGATGACGATATGTGGCATAGGTTCAGGCATTTCAAACTGCTCCATGTCTTGTCCCTTTTGCTCTGCTTTCTCGTACCGTGCATGGGCAGGGGCGACCACATCGTTGTGATATCCGCCAATGTCCTGCACCTTGTTCTCTTGGAGGATGTCGTAGCGTCTATCCATTTCCTTTGCCGCCCACTTGAGTCCGAGGATGCACTTTTTTGCATCGGTGATGACAGGGGTGAGGAGGTGGGGAATATCATTGTATAGGGTCAGTTCGACTCTCTTTGGGTCCACCATGATAAATCGGAGACGTTCAGGACCATTACGATATAGAAGTGAGGCTACTATAGAATGTATCATGACTGACTTTCCAGATCCTGTCGTACCAGCAACGAGTAGGTGAGGCATCTTCCCCACATTTGCGTAATGCGCACTACCAGCAATGTCCTTACCAAGGGCAATGAAGAGGGGAACAGTTTCTTCGCTAAACTCAGGTGAGGAGAGTAGGCTACTGAGTCCCACAAACGACTTGCTGGTGTTTGGCACTTCGATACCGACCAGTGACTTCCCGGGGATGGGCGCTTCGATACGGATAGGGGACGCTGCGAGGGCAAGCTCCAAGTTTGACTGCAAAGCAACTATCTTTGAGAGGCGTACGCCCGCCGCGGGCTTCAATGAGTAGCGCGTGACAGTAGGTCCGACTACCACCTCATCCATCTCGACCGGTATTTTGAAGTGCTGGAGGGTCTTACGTATGACGTTGGCACGTATTTTGGTGTCACCCACGTTTACCTTACCTCGGTCTCCCTCAAGTATAGAGAGAGGTGGGGGGTCGTACCTGCTGGGTAGCTGGAAGACCACTTCCTTTTTCTTCTTCTTTTGCGGATCAGGTTTGTTGAGTGCTGCTAGTTCTGCGAGCTCGTCTTCATCTTCTTCCAGCGTAGACTCATACGGAAGCGCTACAGCGTGCTCCGCGCCAGTAGAGGTATGTTCGTAGGATTGTTCTACAGATGAAGCGTCTCCTGCTCCTACTTGTACTTGCTCGTCTCTTTCAGCAGATAAGGCAGTTTCAGCAGGGGTGCGTTTAAAGAGACCAAATATTTTTTTCCCCATAAGTATCCATAGCTCACTATCAAAAAGGAGGAGAAGGGAAACGACGAGCACCCCTGCGAGCGTTACGAGTGTGGCGATAGTATCAAGGTAGAGGATAAGCGGTTTTGCAAGAAGCATGCCGAGCTTGCCCGAAGCCTCCGGAGAGGCAACGACCGCCACGACTCCGAGTGACGAGAGGAAGAAACCGACAGCTCCTACCGTCTTTATAGATCGCAAATTGTTCTTATCGTATGCACTACTGAAGTATGACCACGCGAGTGCGGTGAGCATGATAGGGAGGAGCCAGTAGCCGATACCTACTACATAGTAGATACCTTTAAAGACAGTATTTCCCGCTATACCCGCGAGACCAAGCGAAGAGAGCACGAGCAATATAGAGGTAATGAAGAGAAGTACCCCCACTATACCTCGTAGTGTCTCGGGACTCATAGAAGATGAAAGGCTGGGGGACACTTCTTCAAACTCCTCTTTTTTTGTGTTTTTTCGTGAACCTTTTTTCTTCTGAGACATAGCCTAATTGTAACATATTGAACAAACCTTTATATAGAAAAACACACACTATATTCACACTCGCACTCGTATTTTCTTGCCTTCCATGCCTACGGACATAAGTAGTTAAATGTTGAAAGTGATAAAGTAGAAAGTAAAAACGAAGAAGGGTCGAGTTTAATAAGCAAGCTCGTTACTTTCAACTTTACGAACTTTATAACTTTTACCCCGCCTCAGCGGGCAAACTTTCAACTTTTTAACATTTAACTTTCAACTTTACCTCCCCCTTGCGGACACGTGTCGGTAAGCTATAATCCTAAGGACTGAAGCTTGGGGACATGTATAGGTCAACGACAGGATAGAGAATATATAAGACACATAGGACATGGAGTCAAAGACAAACAACACAGACATTCTAAAGGCCACAGAAAGAATAAATAAACTATGCAGTGCAAGTCGTAGTTTAAGTGAAAAGGACATCAAAGCCCTGTCATACATTGTTGAAAAAACATCTCGGATTGCGACAGTGTCTTTTCTACTCGCAGATGTTCTTGATGAAAATGAAGAACTAAAAATAGAACTTAAAAAGTCAGGTATAGGACTTCTTAAAGACGTTACCCAAACAGCACATTCCACACAAAAACGCGAAACATTTTTAATGCACCTATTGGAACTTGTTGTGCTACTCGACACAGGAGCGCGTGGAGGATTACTGTCACGCATGAATACGGATACACTTTCCGATGAGATTACATCACTTTCAGAACTTATAGAAGCTATTGATTGGCAGTCGGGACGGCGATTTGTGGAGGAGTCATTGTTCGGGGGAAATGTGCCGAGAGAATTATTTGATACAGAACCACGCCCTACAAGGTCAGAGTCTTTTGAGAGACATGCTAAGGACATGCATTCACAAAGTATGTCTTTGCACGATGCACGTAGTGACTCTTATACACAGCAGACAGTAAAGGACACTATGATTTCTCTTCCAAGTGGACGAGTGCAATATAAGGAACGTGTGCAAGAAGTACAAAAGGACAGGCGCGCAACTATTCTTGGTCTTGTACAAAAGAAGGATAAGATTACAGTAAGAGACGTCTCAAACGTCATCAAGGACTGTAGTGAAAAGACAATCCAGAGAGAATTGTTGGCGCTGGTAAAACAAGGTGTCCTTGTGAAGGAAGGGGAACGTCGCTGGAGTACGTACAGCCTCGCGTAGTGAAAAGTTAAAAGTTCGTAAAGTTCATAAAGTAGAAAGTGACGAACTCTACCGTCCGTCATCGCGAGTCGCAACGAAGCGATCCATTTCTTGTAACTCGCTTTTTTAACCTCTATTTTTCTTGCTTTTTACTTTCAATTTTATAACTTTCAACATTCAACTAGTTACGCCCGCAGGCGCAGCAATCCACACCTGTTTCCGTAACTTCAACTTTATAACTTTTAACATTTAACTCCGTTTTCTACATTCAATATATTTACCTTCATATATACCTTCGTATCGTATACTGTCTTTCGTACTTTCAACTTTATAACTTTTAACTTCCAACTTCGTGTGTTGACAAACGCCCCATTTCGATGTTGACTCTATCTATATAGGGTAAGTTTTCTACGAGCATCTCGTCGTAATAGGTAGGAAATTCGTATGTTTAGTTGTATATAGTGATATGCAACATGGATATATGAACGAGTTGGGAGTAGTGTTAAAAATAGTTTTCTTGACGCACTATGAGATATGACGGTTTATCCACATATTTCATTGCTTTTTTAGCTATTTTAACCCTATAATTACACCTGAACCCAAAACGGCAAGCACAAGCGCTGTCGTTTATTATAATGGTAGTACTGTGAGCAGAAAGACGATTCGATAGAATGGAAGAATAGTAACTACTTATTGTACGGGAAACTGATCGTTTTTTGACAACTGAATACGGACGAAAAAATAAACGCATAGCTATAAAAAAATGTAGCCTATGTACTTCAGACAAACCTTGTCCCGATAGGACTCACGCAAACGGATGCAGTTCGAGGCGCCCAAACAAAATGGAACGAGTTGTATGAAAAATACTACGAGAGACATTTTGTGACGGGCAACGAAGAAATGCGTCGTTTGCGTAAGTCCTACAATGGATCGCACGAACCAACAGATCACGCAGACTAACATTCTTGTCACCAACTTTTCGTACGTGGCTGGTCGAGCTACCTACGTATGAAAAATTAGTATAGTTGGTATAGTCAGGGCCTTCGCTCTTACTCAAAGTAGCCTCGCTACGATGAGTGAGAAACTCGCCCGCGAAATGTATACCGAAAGATATTGAAAGATATCTAGGGATGCATGGGCGGGTAGAGGGGTCAGATTATTAACGGTTCGTCTTGGAAGAACGGGGTGTCAAAACCCTTTAAACGTTCTCCAAGACAATCTTTCCGAATAGGGCTTACAAGCCCTAGAGTCACAACAAGGCTCTAGGATATTTAAAAGCTAAAGCACCCGAAAGGTAAGATAATTAATTAACATTATGGAAATATCGATCAATAAAATTGCAGCCGGCGTAGTCGGTCTAGCAATGATTGCTGGTAGCTCACGCTCTCACACTTGCAGAGCTCGTAGAGCTCTTCATTGCTCTCGAAGTCATCCCAGCTGACAAAGCTGACGAGGCTCGAACAGTTCTTAGTGGTGAAGAAGACACTACTGCACCTACCACACCTGGAGCACCAGCTGGTTCAGTAGTATGTACTGGTACATTTAGCCGAAACCTTAAAGTAGGTGACACAGGCGCAGATGTTAAAGAGCTACAACAGCTTCTTAACGCTCGTGGTTTCACAGTAGCTACAGGAGGTTCTGCTGGTTCTCCAGGAATGGAGACCATGTACTACGGTCCAGCTACAGCTGGAGCTGTAACAGCAATGCAAAACGCATTCGCAGGTGAGATTCTTGCACCACTTGGACTTACAACTGGTACTGGATTCTTCGGAGCTTCTACTCGAGCAAAGGCAAACGCTCTTTGTTCAGCTACAACTCCTACCGAACCTACAATTCCTACCGAACCAGGAGATGATGACACAGACACAGACACTGATGAAGACAATGACCTTTCAGGTGGAGAAGCTTCACTTGAGGACTTCGACAAACTTTCTTCTCCTTCAAGCGTAGATGTAGAAGAAAACACAGAGGATACTGAAGTATATGGATTTGAGTTTGACGTTAAGGATGCTGATGCGGAAGTAAACCGTGTTGACGTTCGCTTCGAAATGACAGGTACAGGAACTGAGCTAGACCCTTGGGATGTATTTGAAACTGTATCACTTTGGCACGATGGTGAAATGATTGCTGAGGAGACTGCAGACGATGAGGATGCTTGGGGTAATGAGACTGGTAATGCATTTAGTATGCGATTCTCAGGACTTGATGCAGTGATAAACGAAGGCGAAAAAGCTGAGTTTATCGTTGCGGTATCAACTGGCAGTATTGATGACGGAAAGATCGACACTGCTGGAGAAATGGTATGGTCAGTATGGGTTCCTGCTCAGGGAGTTCGCACTATCGATGGCGCTGGTCTAGACCAGTACATTGGTGATGCTAACCTTGTTGCAGATGCTACTAACGAAGGAACGTTTGATGTTGAGATTGCTGGTGGCGACACCGAGGGCAACATCACAACCGCTTCTGCTAACCCAAGTTCTTCAATCATCAAGGTTGAGGCAAACAGCACAAGTGAAGAGGTTGCTACTCTCGTCATGGATTACGAATCAGAAGAGGGAGAGACTACAATCAACAAGATTGTTATCTTCGCCACTACTTCTGACGAGGATCTTATTGACGTGATCAACGACGTCGCGATAGAGATTGACGGAAACCGATTCACAGATTGGTACTATGCAGAGACTGCTACAGGTGCTGCTGATACTGATCCTGACGAGAGCGGATACATTGTATTCGACCTTGAAGAGGATAATGATGAGTACACACTTGATGAAGACGAAGAGGTATCAATCGAAGTCCTTGTTAAATTCAACGAGCGAGGTACAAACTTCGATGAGGGTGCAACAGTTGAGTTCGATGTGAACTCTAATGCTGTTGACGGTTGGCTTGTTGATGATGTAAACGGTGACGACCTTGCTGCAGATCTTGGAGGAACTGCAAACGGTGAACTTCATCAACTTATGACTGCAGGTATCTACGCTGAAATCGTATCTACAGATGCAGATACGAAGGATGCTGGTACTGAGGTCAACAATCTTGGAGAGTTCATCATCAAGTTTGATGTGACTGCCTTTGAGGAGACATACTACCTATCAGCTACCAACACTGCAGCATACGACGTTGATATACTGCTTGCTGGAGTTGATACTGCTACTACAAGTCACTCTATAGCTATCTCATCTACAGCAACAAAGAACAACAATGCATACCGCATTGATGAGGGACAAACTGAGACAGTAACATTGACAATCACAATTCAGCCAGGCGCTGCAGGAAACTACACCGCTCGACTTCAAAGTGTTGACTATGGAGCTCTCGAGTCTGCACCTCTAGACCAGACTGCTCACACAGTCGCTCCTGTTGCTGATTTCGAAACTGATCCTATCTACATCCAAGCCTAATAGCTTGTCTGTAGTAGATTAAGAATCAAATCTTAGCTACACAAAACCCCCACTTCCAGTGGGGGTTTTGTCGTACCTACCTAATAACTATACAAACTAATAACTATACAAATATTCCATACAAACCTATGCTTAATTTCCGACCGTGCGTTAAGCATAAGTTGTTAAACTTATTTGTAAAATTGCAATTCAGAACAAAACTCTAACTAGTTTCTCTTCGGAGAAAACCCTCCTACACTCTTCGGAGTTACGGAAGATAAAGCAACCCCCCACTTACAGTGGGGGGTTTGGCGTACCTGATGAATATGTAGTATCCCGCAGAAAATGAAGGTACTGGTACTTTGATAAACTAGGTCGTAGATAAACTAGGTCGTACCTAATCTCTTACACTATTTATGCTTAATCTACGACCGTAAATTAAGCATAAGTGTGAATCAATTAAACAATATATACATATACACAATCTTAAAATATGAATAGTTAGCATATACTAATATTAATGCAGGTTGAAAACCTAAAAGAAACTGGCTCACTTTTCAAAGATGTGGAAGGTAAAAAAACTCTACGAGACATTGAGGAGCTAGTGCGAGTTCAAACTAAAAGGAAAAGAATTGAAACAGCAATACTGGGAAGCTTGTCACTTGCAGGCTTCCTTGCTGCAGTAGTGGTGGCTCCTAACGCAATAAGTGTATTACAAAAAGTGCTTCCGGATGTACGACCATTGAGTCAAAAACAGTCTGTAAAAAATGCCATCGGGAGACTTATCCGTAAGGGGTATATCAAAAAAAGTAATAATAAGTACTACATTACTTCAGTCGGAGAGAATAGACTTGAGTCACTTGTCTTACAATCCCAAGCTTTCACACTCTCAAATTCGGAAAAGTCTTGGGATAAGAAGTGGCGTATTGTTATTTATGATATACCTGAGATTGAAAATAAGAAACGTAACGCTTTACGTGATGTTCTGGTACAAACAGGTTTTGTAAAATTACAAGATAGTGTGTGGGTGTATCCTTTTCGTTGTGATGAAATTGTTGCCTTGCTCAAATTTAATCTCAAGCTCGGTAGAAGAGCGGTGTATATTATAGCTGATGCTATAGAAGGGGATGAATGGCTCCGAGAATATTTTCAGCTTCCAGGGGCCTAACAAACTTAAAATTTTGTATGTATTTTCGGTATATGCTTATTCTACGGTCGCAGAATAAGCATATATACATTAGTTGTGATTTGTAGTTTGGCCCCAGAGGGAAAACTGTTTTCCTCATGATATCCACAGGACTTGTCCACATACTTAGTCTGTGGAGTCAGCGAGTACACCTTCAAAGGATTTAGGGTATGCTAAGACTTTGAACCCGTTATTGACAAAAAGTTTGGAATGCGAGACAGATACATGATATGAAAAATGAAACAACATAATCGACGGTTACTTTGTGAACTGACTCTAACTGAGTTGAAAAACTTGTACGAAAAATTTCTTTCGACTTTTAGAAAATGACCTGGTCCCTTCATTTCTGCACCTTCCAGTGACTATTACCTTCAAAGGACTTTTGAGGTATTCTAATACTATGAAAAACTTGTTTACAAAAAATTTCTTTCGACTGTTGTTTGGATTCTTAACCATTCTGTTTCTTTCCTTTATGTTCACAGCAGTTGTGACCAATCTTGATGCGAATAACACCATTTCCGCCATTGTTCCTTCGGGGAATTAAGTCTAATAATCTGACAAAGGGTTTGTAAGTATGGACTTGCGGATGTTTTCATTTTCCTATACTATACGCCCATAGCACCGAAGACGGTTGGTTCTGTTTTAATCAATAGTGCAATTCAAATATTGATTAGAACAGGTAAAAGCCCCTAAACTATTTGCTTGCAATGCAAATGGTTGGGCGAACAAAGGCTTTGCTTTTGTTTAAGCCAACTTAGGTTTTAACTCATATCTCGGACAAGGTCGATAGCGAGATGGATTCGGTGCCTAGTTGTCAAATTAGGCTTTTTGTTTTTATGGTACTTACACATACGGCGAATTTCTTCGTTGCGCTACACAAAATACTCCTCATTGTATTGTTCATACGTTTCGTAGTAATTTTGCTTGGGCGCCTCGAACTTCATCCATCTGCGTAAGTCCCATCACACAAATTAAAATCATTATGGCCCTTACAAAACAAAAAAAAGAAGAAGTATTCACGAAAGTGCAAAGCGCACTAGCAGAAGCGGGTTCTGTTGTTTTTGTGCATGCCAAAGGTATTACTGTTGGCGAAACACAGAGCATGCGGAACACTTTTCGTGAAAACGGAGTCAAGTACTATGTAGCCAAGAAGTCCCTCATTAAGCGAGCGCTTGAAGAGAAAAAGTATGAAGGCGAAATGCCTGTCTTTGAAGGGGAGCTTGCGCTTGCATGGGGAGAAGACTTTGTTGCACCAGCGCGAGAGGTGCAAGGCTTTGTAAAAAGCACAAAAGACAAGGTTGCTATTCTTGGAGGAATTTTTGAAGGACGATATATGAACGCGTCAGAAATGACGGAGATAGCATCTATCCCATCACAGCATATGTTGTATGGAATGTTCGTAAATGTCATCAACTCACCAATCCAAGGCTTTGTTGTAAGCCTAAGCAAGATTGCGGAGACTAAAACATCAAGCTAGCTTGATGTTCGTCCGATTATTTGCTTTGCAAATAATGTAGGAAGAAAGAAGCCACGACCGCTTAAACACGCGTTGCAATAATTATCACTATATAATAGTAATTATCATGTCAGATACAGAAGAAAAAAAGGTTGCAGAAACCACAGAAGCTCCTGTGGAGGAGACTAAGGTTGAAGCTACACCTGTAGTAGCAGAAACACCTGCTACGGAAACTACTGAAGTAGAAGTTCCTGAAAAGTTTAAAAAACTTGTTGAGCAAGTAGAAAATATGAGTGTTCTTGAACTCAACGAGCTTGTCAAAATACTTGAGAAGAAGTTTGGTGTATCTGCAGCAGCTGTCGCTATAGCTACTCCAGGTGCAGTTGCAGGAAGCGATGAGGAAGAAAAATCTTCATTCACTGTTGAGCTTACCGATGCCGGTGCTCAAAAAATTGCTGTCATTAAGGCAGTTAAGGAAATACTAGGACTCGGACTTAAAGAAGCAAAGGATCTCGTTGATGGAGTTCCTTCAGTTTTGAAAGAAAACGTTCTTAAAGACGAAGCTGCTGAACTCAAGAAAAAAATAGAGGAAGCTGGAGGGAAAGTTGAATTGAAATAGAAATGAGGAACAGAGTTTTTGCATCGCAAAAACGACAATTCCGAATCAGGTCGCTCGCCGAGCAAGCCTGCGAGGAGAGTCGACGCAGAAATACAAAAAACACCCCGTAATCGGGTGTTTTTTGTGTATTTTATGTGACCACCCCCTTCTAGGAAATCGTCAACTGTTCAAGTGGTACGGTGGGCTGTAGAATAGTTTCCAATGGATAGGACTAGGACAAAAAAGAAGACTATGAAGAATACAAAAATAACTATTATTAACTTAATCGACGGTCATTTTGTGACCTGTCTCTAACGGGATGGAATATCTAAGTAAACTTTTTGGTTCTCCGGCACGCGTTAAAGTAATACGGTTATTTACTTTTAATCCTGAAGAAGTGTTTGACAGGGATGTTGTGGTACAGAAAGCACGTGTCACGCCAGAAACTGCATCAAAAGAACTCAGCGCACTCGCCCGAGCAAGTATTGTAAATAGAAAAACTTTCTTTAAAGAAGTTTTCCGTCCTGGAAGTAAAATTCCTAAAAAAAGAAAAACTATCGGCTGGGTACTCAACCAAAAGTATCCACACCTTGTAGCACTTACACACTTTATGCGTACAACACTGTCTGTGTCAGATGCTGAGATTGGCAAACGTTTCCGTCGAGCTGGGGCAATAAAGCTACTGGTCCTTTCTGGTTTCCTCGTAGGGGAGCGGGAGGGAGTCATAGATATATTGATTGTGGGAGACCGGCTTATAGAGTCTGATATTAAAAATGCGGTCACTTCACTTGAGGCGGAATACGGGCAAGATATACGCTATATGATAGTACCTACCGAGGAATATCATTATCGTCGTCGTGTTCGAGATAAAATTGTTCGTGAAATAATGGATTTTCCTCACAAGGAAATTATTAATCGCCTCCTTAAAATGTAAGGAATCGGGCCAAGAAGCCCACTGTAGGGGCAACATACCTGGGGTTCTTTGTATACATATAACGAAAATAGAACACATAAAAATATGGTGTCAATGCCTTTAGCCATGAGAATGTGTTGGATTTCTTTTTCCTCTTTTGACAAAGAACGGTATACGTATATACTAGCTTTCATTGTCTATGGAGATTTTTACAAGCGTATCAAACAAACAAGTCGGTTAGTTGGGTCTTCTACATGTACATGTACCCACCAACCGCAACAGGCGGTTTTTGCTTCTCGGTCACAGTACTCAAAGAGTGTTGCAACGGGGAAGGAAAGAAAGATGAATGGCAGAAAATCCGAACATTGACAATCGAATAAGCGGGAATTCTGCGAGCGTGGTGCTCGTAGAAGCAAGCAAATTCATCGTATTGTGCGTAGAGCATGATGCGGTGAGTAAGTATACACAGTCTGGTAAGCGTTAGCGTTTAGCGCGCCAGACACAACGCACACAATGTCTTAATCACTGACATGTGTGCATGCGGTTATTAGGTTTCCTAACAGGAAACCTAAGGGCGTACGGTGGATGCCTTGGCTTGAAGAGGCGAAGAAAGACGTGGCACGACTGCGAAAAGCTTCGGGGAGGTGTCTAGCAACCTTTGATCCGGAGATGTCTGAATGGGGAAACCCGTCCGAGTAAACCTCGGTCACCCCGCCTAGGCGGGGAGCAAACCCAGGGAATTGAAACATCTTAGTACCTGGAGGAAAAGAAACCAATATGCGGATTTTTTACTGTGTTGGCGATGTTTGCCGATACGGTAAAAAATCCTGGCATTTCCTTAGTAGCGGCGAGCGAAACGGAAGAAGCCCAAACCAGTTCTTTCGGGAACTGGGGTTGTAGGGTAGTGACTTCTTAACGAGAAGAGTCAAAAAATGTATTTGTTAGTGGAACGTGCTGGAAAGTGCGGCCCCAGAGGGTAATAGCCCCGTACATGAAAACAAATACGTCTCTTTTGTCACTATTCCTGAGTAGCGTGGGACATGAATAGCCTGCGTGAATCCGGGTGGACTAACACCCAAGGCTAAATACTCTTCAAGACCGATAGTGAACTAGTACCGTGAGGGAAAGGTGAAAAGAACCCCGGCGAGGGGAGTGAAATAGATCTGAAACCGTATGCTTACAAGGAGTCGGAGCGGATATACGCAAGTATAATCCGTGACGGCGTGCCTATTGAAGAATGAGCCGGCGAGTTTGCGCATGCGGCTTGGCTAAGGGGAGACCCCCGGAGCCACAGCGAAAGCGAGTGTGAATAGCGCGACCTATAGGTCGTACGCGCAAGACCCGAAGCTAGGTGAGCTTGCCATGGGCAGGTTGAAGCGGCTGTAACAAGCCGTGGAGGACCGAACCGGTTGGTTGTACAACGCCATCGGATGACCTGTGGTAGGGAGTGAAAAGCTAATCGAACCTAGCAATAGCTGGTTCTCTCCGAAATAGTTTTAGGACTAGCGTCATGTGTTCCTACTGGGGGTAGAGCACTGGAAGGTCTGAATAGGGAGAAATCTCGTCAGACCTATCAAACTCCGAATACCAGTAGTTTATAGCGTGGCAGTCAGAACGTGGGGGCTAAGCTCCACTGTTCAAAAGGGAAACAGCCCAGATCGCCAGTTAAGGTCCCTAAATCCATACTCAGTGCATTTTAAGGAGGTGAAATTTCTGTGACAATCAGGAGGTTGGCTTAGAAGCAGCCATCCTTTAAAGATAGCGTAACAGCTCACTGATCCAGAGATTTTGCGCCGAAGATAATCGGGGCTAAAGTATGGTACCGAAACTGCGGATGTCGTACGCATCACATTGCATGTGATGCGAAGTTAAAAGTAAAAAGTGTAGAGTTTATAAAGTAAAAACGAAAAACGTCGTAACTTTTAACTTTCAACTTTTAAACTTTCAACTTACGTATCGCGCGTAGCGTGATGTGTACGGCGTGGTAGGAGAGCGTTCCATTCTGCAATGAAGCCAAAGGGGTAACCCATGGTGGAGCGTATGGAAGTGAGAATGCCGGCGCGAGTAACCGCAATGCAGGTGAGATCCCTGCACGTCGAAATCCCGAGGTTTCCTTGGCCATGTTTATCAGCCAAGGGTTAGTCGGGCCTAAGGGGATCCTGAAAAGGGGACCCGATGGACAGATGGTTAATATTCCATCACCTCTGCATATTGCGAAGGGGGGACGGAGTGTTGTACCTTACGCGATTTATTGACTTATCGTCCGTGCTGTGAGGATGGTGTTTAGGAAAATCCGGACACCTCTGTTTAATCAGAAATCCAAGCAGAGCGGGAAGCTGGCGGCTTCGGCCAACGGCAATGTAAGGGAGCACGCTTCCAAGAAAAGCCTCTAAGCTCTAGATATGTAGAGACCGTACCTAAACCGACACAGGTGGGAAGGTCGAGAAGACTAAGACGAACGAGTGATTTCTCCCCAAGGAACTCGGCAAAAAAGCGGCCGTAACTTAGGGATAAGGCCTGCCCCCACCACTTGTGGTGGGGGCCGCAGCGAAAGTTTGCCTGGCGACTGTTTACCAAAAACACAGCTCTCTGCGAACTCGTAAGAGGATGTATAGAGGGTGACACCTGACCAATGCCAGAAGGTTAAATATTGTTGGTAACGTATCACATTGCATGTGATACTGAGTAAAAAGTAAAAAGTGTAAAGTTTATAAAGTAAAAACGAAAAACGTCGTAACTTTTAACTTTCAACTTTAAAACTTTTAACTTAAGTATCGTGCGCAGCGTGATACGTTGCTGGACGATATAAGCCCTGGTCAATGTCAGCGATAACTATAATCGTTCTAAGGTTTGTTACATGTCATTCGTGATGTGTAACAAAGGACTGGAACGATTATAGAGTGGGTAAACAGGAGTACAGACAGTACATTACACCATACAACAAGGCTACCTTTATACTTGGTAACGAGTATATTGTCCGCCCACGGCCAACTAGAGACCATACGCCGTGCTCCTCACCATTAAGGTGTTGGGGATGAAGATATGGCCCTTCGTAGAGGAATAGAAGAGCGAAATTCCTTGTCGGGTAAGTTCCGACGCGCACGAATGGTGTAACGACTGGGCAACTGTCTCGGGGAGTAGCTCGGTGAAAACGCAATACCGGTAAAGATGCCGGTTACCCGCGGTTAGACAGAAAGACCCCGTGGAGCTTTACTGCAGCTTCGTATTGGATCTGTGTGTTTATTGCGTAGAATAGGTGGGAGACTTTGAAGCGGCCCTTTTGGGGGTTGTGGAGTCGACAGTGAAATACCACTCTATAAATGTGCAGGTTCTAACCTACATGGACATAAAACCCATGAGAGACAGTGCGTGGCAGGCAGTTTTACTGGGGCGGTACCCTCCTAAAGAGTAACGGAGGGGTTCAAAGGTTAGCTAGGCGCGAATGGAAACCGTGCCGATAGTGTAAGAGCATAAGCTAGCTTGACTGCAAGGGGTACATCCCGAGCAGGTGCGAAAGCAGAATCTAGTGAACCGACAGTTCGCATTAGATGCGGCTGGAGATTAACGGATAAAAGTTACCCCGGGGATAACAGGCTAGTTCCGCCCAAGCGTCCAAAGCGACGGCGGAGTTCGGCACCTCGATGTCGGCTCACCACATCCTGGGGCTGGAGAAGGTCCCAAGGGTACGGCTGTTCGCCGTTTAAAGTGGTACGCGAGCTGGGTTCAAACCGTTCAGAGGTTGAATCCGCCAGTTGGCGAATTGACAATTGAACAGTTTGAACCCGCATAGAGAGTTTTAGTTTTTCTGTCTTATAAAGTGTCTATACATTTCACCAGCGGTGGTGATTCATGTATATACAAAAAGTGTAGAGAACAACCTTATTACGGCGGTCCCTAAAACACTATCAAGGATAGTGTTCGGGTTTAAAGTTGACTAAAATCGGTGAAACCCGACCAGACATATGTCTGAGGGCAATACCGAGGGAACCAAGTCCTAACAAAGTTAGAACTTGGACCTGTAGAGACTGAACGTCGACTACCCCCCACCACTTTTCTAAAAAAAGTGGTGGGGGGGAAAGTTACAGTCCATCCCATATGGAAACATGTGAAAAGGAGCGTGAGACAGGTTGGTTCTCTATCTACCGTGGGCGTTGATTCTTGAGGAGATTTGTCCCTAGTACGAGAGGACCGGGATGAACTGACCTCTGGTCTATCGGCTGTAGCGTCAGCTGCACTGCCGAGTAGCTAAGTTGGGAATGGATAACCGCTGAAAGCATCTAAGCGGGAAGCCAACTCCAAGATAAGGAATCATTTGAGACCCGTAGGAGACTACTACGTTGATAGGCACCAGGTGGAAGTACAGTAATGTATTAAGCCGAGGTGTACTAATTCGTCGAGTTTCCTGTTAGGAAATCTGATAATCGCATGGTCACATATTATATATGTGATTCGTTGTTCGTCGTAAGACGAAGTGTATACAAAACAAATGCTTGCAATCTTGAAAATGTGTCGGGGCGTAGCGCAGACCGGTAGCGCGTCTCCCTCGGACGGAGAAGGTCGTAGGTTCAAATCCTACCGTCCCGACCATAGTTCTTCTATGTTGGTCCCTGTACTATATGATTTCTATTGGCCTGTCACGCCATATAGGTTGGTGACTATTCCAACCAGGGACCTTAGCCATACTTATTTGTATGGCCATATTTTCAAGACTTTTTCTGTTTATTCATCTCGCTGTAAGTGGTAGTTCATTCAAATAAAATAAATTTCTTATGCTGGTGATTTGACGCTGTGGATACACCTGTTCTCATTCCGAACACAGAAGTTAAGCATAGTAGTGGCGATGGTACTCGTAAAGGGGAGAGTAGCTAGTCGCCAGCATAAGGCATTTATTTTTATAACTTTTCAAAATGAAATAGCAGTGGTATACGGTATACCACTGCTATTTGTTTCTGATACAATACATACGATGTATATCGTACGAAGGCGTCATTATAGGAATAGTAATAAGGTCACCTCCTTTTTGGAGTACCTTTAACAGAATGTATTCCGCTTGGGCAACTAAACAACGTTCAAAGATACTATTCGGATTAGTTTCTATTGGCTTCGTTATATTTGCGGCGTACATTACGATTGGAATGTATCGTCCTCCGTCATGTTTTGATAGAAAACTCAATCAAGATGAAATTGGTGTCGACTGCGGAGGTGGTTGTTCACTCATGTGTGCCTCACAAGTAAAGCCACTCAATACAGTCTGGTCTCGCGCCATACAAGCCACCCCGACGCTCTGGAGTGCTCTCGCGTACGTAGAAAACCCGAATCCAACAGGTAAGGTAGATGCTGCGCGATATCGTTTTACGCTGTACAACAGAAACAATGAAATCATTGCAGAAAAAGAAAATTCTATTTTTATTACCCAAGGTGGTATTGTGCCCGTATTTGAGGGAAGAATAGAACTTTTGAATCAAGTGCCTTACAGGACTGAATTTGAGTGGATAGAGCCACTCGTATGGACACAGATGCGCGCGCTCTACATCCTTTCGGTCGAAGAACAGGAGCTTTCAAACTCATCCACACAGCCAGAACTCACCGCATCCCTCGTCAACAAGGAGCCGTTTCCTCTCACAGATGTTGAGGTGGTCGCTATTGTATTTGATGTCAACAATAATGCTGTCGGTATTTCAAAGACGTATGTTGATTTAATCTCTGCTCGTGGGAAAAGCCCTATAACATTTTCTTGGACTTCGCCTTTTACAGCACCTGCTGAGCGGTGGCAACTTATTGTCCGAGTACCTACACAAGATAATTAACTATGCGCTCACTCAAAAACAGTCTACGAGAAGGTAGCCTGTTCCGTAGCATGGATTGGGCTCTCATTACGTCAGCCACACTCCTTTCGCTACTTGGACTCGTCACCATGAACTCTTTCCTAGGGGAAAGTGTCTTTTTTGAACGTCAGGTAATTTGGATTCTCATTTCTCTGCTTGTAATGTTTGCTGTCTCTTTTGTTGATACACGACTCCTGTATAAATCAAGTGTTGTATTTAGTTTGTACCTAGGTGCAGTGGGACTGCTTGTTCTTGTTCTTTTTTTTGGGACGGTGGTGCTAGGTGCACAAAACAGGTTTGACCTTGGATTCTTTGCGTTTCAACCTTCTGATGTCGCACAGCTGGTTCTCGTGCTCGTCCTTGCAAAGTACTTTGCTCGTCGCCATATGGAGATAGGACACTTCAAACATATCCTTATCTCAGGCGCGTATACATTTGTAATTTTCTTTCTCCTCTTTCTCCAGCCTGACTTCGGTTCAGCAATGATCGTGTTTGCTGTGTGGTTTGGAATGGTACTGATAGCAGGTATTTCTCGAACGCATCTGTTTGTTGTGTTTCTAACAGGAGCTGTGGTTGCTTCAGGTCTGTGGTTTTTTGGTTTAGCAGATTATCAAAAATTGCGCATCGTATCTTTTTTGCACCCACTCGCCGATATTCAAGGAGCTGGTTACAATGCATACCAGTCTACGATTGCAGTTGGTTCAGGTGGGATTACAGGGAAAGGTATTGGGTATGGTTCCCAATCAAAGCTTGAATTTTTACCTGAGTATGAGACAGATTTTATATTCGCGGCGTTTGCTGAAGAATGGGGGTTTGTTGGCATTTTGGTTTTTCTCATGCTGTTCGGGGTGCTCTTTTGGCGTATTCTCATGCATGCGTATCTTGGTGCCACCAACTTCGAAACGCTTGCTTGTAGTGGTATTGTTCTCTGGTTTTTAACCCACGTGATTATTCATACTGGAATGAATATCGGACTTTTGCCGGTGACTGGTACGACGATACCTTTTTTATCGTATGGAGGAAGTCATCTCATTACTAAGTTTGCAGCTCTCGGGCTCGTGCTCTCAATGACCCGTTATGAGCATTCTGTGCGACGCGGTAAACTCGACAGTGAGCTGGAGGGTTTTGATGCAGAGTAAGCCCTTTATGTGTAGAGTGCTGATGTTTTCTGTACCATTCGTTCTATCGAGAAAGAATCTGAAACATGGTTGTAGAGTGCTTTGCTAAGTGAAGTGCGAAGCGTGCTATCTAGAAGGAGTCGAGCGATTGCGGTAGCAAAGGTTCTTGCGTCTGCCTCGACCGCGAGACCGTTTTTTTTATGGGTAACTATATCTTTTACTCCTGGTATGTTACTTACCACAACAGGCAGAGACGCATACCCTGCTTCCAAGAGTACATACGGGAGGCCTTCTTTGCGAGAGGGAAGTACAAATACATCAAAGGCCTGTAGAAAGCACGATGCGTTCGTGAGGTACCCAGGAAGGTGCACGAAGTTCAAAAGCCCGCACCTTGAAGCTTGCTCTATGAGACCATTACGCTTTTCCCCATCACCGATGAGCCATAGGTGAGCAGGGATTCCTTCTGTATGAAGAAGTGCCAAGGCATCTATTAAAATTCCCAAGTTTTTATTGGACGTTAATTCTGCAAGGGTGCCTATCCAAGGGGTACTCAACATCTCATGTTGTGAGTCGAGAAACGTGCGTGCTTCATAACGAGGTAAATACTGTGGTGGATTGATACCATTATGAATGAGTTCAATTTTATGAGCAAGAAATGGCATACGTTGCGCCCGTCTACAGGTATCTTCAGAAATCTGTATCGTTTTTGTTGAGAGCAACATTGTACACCACGACGATATCCAAATAAGTACTCGTTGCCACTGTGGTCTCCATACTTCATCGTACGCAAGTCCGTGAGAGGTAAAGATGATACATGGTACTCGAGCAATACGTCCTGCGAGTGCACCGAGTCCACCTGCCTTGGAGCTCGTCACATGGAGCACGTCTGGTTTTTCTTTTTTTATTATACGTACAAGCTCAAAGAAGGCAGTAATATCTTCCGAAAAAGACATGTCTCGCATAAAGTGTAATACGGGCACTATGCGTATCTGTTTTTCCTCAAGCATATGTTGCAAGACACCCTGTGGCGCGTGTTTGTCACCTGTCCCCCCCAGTGCCACAACCGGTTCGTATATTTCTTTGTTGAGGTTGGTAGCGATATCGTATATGTAGCGTTGGGCTCCGCCAAAGTTGCTTTTGGTGATGATGTACAAGACTTTGATTTTTTTAAGTTTAGATTTAGATTCCATGAGTATATATAGTATGTCGTGTTTAGTTACTGTAACCTATGTCATGCGAAGAATGTTACATGTTTCTATATGTGCCTGGCAGTGTTTTATACGTAGACTTGCATAAAGGAGACAATGTGGTCTAAGTATGGTAGCATCTTAACACGGATAACCTATGGGATATATAAGAAATGAGCCACTTTTACTGCTTTTTGGCGATGTGCTGGTTTTCTACGTAGCACTATGGCTAACACTTGTCCTCCGGGAATTCTCCTTTCCAACACGTGAAGTTTGGGTTCAGCACGCAGCACCGTTTACACTGCTCTTCTTTGTTTCGATCATCGTTTATTTTATTGCTGGTCTGTATGATCAGCATACGTCACTTTTCAGAAGTAAGCTCCCCTCTCTAATTGCCTACAGTCAGACGGTTACCGTCATACTCGCAGCCTTGTTTTTCTTTCTTGTGCCGTATTTTGGAATTACTCCTAAGACTATTCTCGTGATTTTTCTTGGAGTCTCTTCTGCACTCGTGGTGTTGTGGCGCTTGGTGCTCACCCGTTATGTCGGTGTACGCCACCAGACAGGTGCCCTTGTTTTAGGGGAAGGAAAAGAAATAGAGCAACTCACTCAGGAATTGCGGATAAATGAAAGGTACGGTTTGGACGTGCGACATCAGTTTGCACCACATAATGTTGATGTATCAGAAAAATTTCAGGAGCAGATACTCAACTTTATTACGCAAGAAAAGATTACGGTTATTATTGTTGACACTCGCGATCCGCATATAGTGAGCATCACTCCAATTCTCTACAATCTCTTATTCTTAAGTCAGAAACTTACCATCCTTGATGCCTCACAACTCTATGAGGATATTTTTAGACGTATTCCTATTTCCATGCTTGAGGAGACATGGTTCATTGCACATGTGACTCGGCAACCTCTCTTTGTCTACAACCTCTATCATCGAACTTTTGATATAGTCGTGTCATTGTTTCTTGGTATGTTTACTCTCGTACTTCTTCCGTTTGTTGCACTTGCTATAAAACTTGATGATGGCGGGCCGATTTTTTCTTTCCAGCGACGGGTTGGTAAGGACAATCAGCCTTTGGACCTTGTAAAATTCAGAACAATGACGATTGCCAACGATAAAGGGGATTGGGCGAAGGGGTCAAACACAGTCACCAGAGTCGGGGCTATCTTACGTACAACACGGATTGATGAGTTACCTCAGCTGTGGAATGTTCTTCAAGGGGGATACTCACTTATTGGTCCACGTCCGGAATTTTCTGAAGCTGTGCACAAGTATGCAAATGAAATACCGTATTACAATGCACGTCATCTTGTTACCCCTGGGCTCTCAGGCTGGGCTCAGCTCAACCATCACGAGCATCCTCATCATGGGGTAGATATAGAACAAACGAGAAATAAGCTTTCGTACGATTTGTATTACCTCAAAAACCGTTCGTTCTGGCTTGATTTTGAGACTGGGTTGAAAACCATTAAGACACTCCTTTCTGCAGTGGGGAAGTAAGGAAGTTAGAACGACACACCGCTTGTATAAGACACAATGGGGCTTGTGTCTTATTGTGTCAAAAATTTCAGTATAAATTAAACTGTTTACAGTCCTTCTTCAGGTCGTTTAAGTCCCAAATTTACGGCACCTGCTCCCTCTTGATTACCAGTAGTGACCGTATAATCATGGTCTTCAAAACCGCTTTCAGATAATATCTCTGCTCGTTTCGCTTGGAACTCTTCTTCCAATTCTTCGATTGTTCTATCGCCAGTAAGATTTTGGACAATCCACTTTGCCTTCTGTATCTTCTCTTCAGAAGTAGTTGGGTCTTGGTCAAAATATTCTTGAAGCTTTTCTGTGTCTTCTGCAGACAAACCTGCTTCTTCAATAAAACTTTCAACAGTTGGTTGTGTTGAATACTTTTGAAAATCTTCAAATCCCTCGTTCATGGTGATTTATAATTATGTATATACTTATAGTATAAGTTAAGACCCAAGGAATACAACAGCATCCTTGGGTCTTAAAAATTTTGTATAGAGCTCAATGTGCAGAACGTTTTGTGTAAAACTCTTCAATGTGTGAAAAGTAAACTTGTGCCCACTGGTTCAAAGGGATTTTTACCATCACATCATCCATACGAAACTGCTCTCTTTTCTCTTCGAATACAACTGAAATTGCCTGACAGAATTCTAGATATGCTTGTTCTAGCCCGTCTGTCATTTTTCCACGTTCCACCATGATTTGGTGGCTTTCATACAAAGTTTGTTGCATGGCACGTATGTATTCTCCGTACCTCCCTGAGTTCGACTTGACCTTCTTCATGGTTTCTGTCCTCTAGTATAAAGGTTAGTTGCTTCACGTTCCCAAAAAAAATAATACATTGAAAATCTAATAAAGTCAACGCGTCTGTACAGTATTAAATTAACAGTGTGTGTCTCGTAAATAATGCAATTGCTCAAGCTATCTGGTACACTGGTCTGAATGATTATAGATGGAAAACTCATTGCCCATGATATTAAAACAAGGCTTAAAGATATAACATCCGAGCAGGACCCACATCTTTCTCTTGGTATCGTGGTGACACACGAAACTCCAGCGATACGACAATTCGCTGCACTCAAGCAAAGTTTTGGGAAGAGTATTGGTGTTGTTACGGAAATCCTTAAACTGGGTCCTTTCGAGCAAAAAAACGAACACCTGTTGCAACTCATCATGCACTCAACACGAAAGTTTGATGGTATTGTGTTGCAGCTACCTATTGCTCCAACTTTCATGTTGGACAACATTCTTAGTATTTTTCCGTTAACCCATGATGTGGATGTATTGGGGAATACCGCTTACCAACAATTCAAGGAAGGTAATCTCCCGTTCCTACCCCCTGTGGTTGGTGCTTTTGCAGAGATTCTCAGTAGGAGCAAAATAAAACTTGTAGGAAAGAAAGTACTTGTGATTGGAGAGGGAAGGTTGGTAGGTGGTCCTTCAGCTGTATGGGCAAGACGTCTCGGTGCAATCGTTACTGTAGCAAACAAAGAAACAGTCAACCTTGAGACCCTTACACAACAAGCAGAGGTGATTATGCTAGGCGCAGGGAGTCCTGGGCTTTTGAAACCAGACATGATTCAAGAAGGTGTTATCATTTTAGACGCGGGGAGTGGTGAGGTAGCTGGGGTGGTGCAGGGTGATGCTGATCAAGCTTGTGCGGAGAAATCTGCACTATTTACACCTACCCCTGGGGGAGTCGGGCCCGTGACCGTTGCCAAGCTTTTTGAAAATATTGTAGCACTTCGTGAAATCACGCACCCACGTACGCTATAATTGCAGAGTTGTATAAAAAGGCTATACTTCTTCACATACGTAAAATCCTGTCTTAACGCGTCGTATTTGTGTTGTATGAAAAATATTCAGAATTTAAAAATTATCAGTTTAACAGACGGGGTGACCTGTCTCTAACGGGATGAATCTTACGGTTGTACGCGCTTGGGCGCTCATACTTTTTATTTCAGGTGCTGGAATTGGGTACTACATGTTTTCGACGACCCACTCTGATACAGGTCGTCATTTTTCGTACGGTCTTGATTTGGTAGGGGGAAGTCATTTGGTATATGAGGCTGACACTTCTGAAGTAGATTCTGCTAACGTGAACGAAGCAATGAGCGCTCTTCGAGATGTGATTGAGCAACGGGTTAATGTCTTTGGAGTTTCAGAACCACTTGTACAGGTTGAGAAGGCTAGTGTTCTTTCAGAGAGTGATAAGACAGAAAGGCTTATCGTTGAACTCCCAGGAGTAACTGATCTAGAAAAAGCAATCGCAATGATTGGAGCAACACCTTCGTTAGAATTTAAACTCGTAGGAGATCCTGTAGGCACGTCAACAGAAAGAACGTATATTGAAACAGGTCTCACAGGGAAATACCTCACCCGTGCCAATCTTCAGTTTTCGGGAACCCAAAGCGGTGGGTATGCCAACGAACCCCTTGTTATGGTTGATTTTGATGCTGAAGGTAAGGAGCTTTTTGCAAACATTACCGGTGATAATATTGGAAAACAGCTTGCGATTTTTCTCGACGATCGACTCATCAGTGAGCCAGTTATAAATGAAGAAATACGAGGGGGAACAGCGGTCATCAGTGGTGGATTTACCGCAGAAAAGGCGCGTGAGCTCGTACGCAATCTAAACCTTGGCGCACTTCCCGTACCCATAGAGCTTGCTTCTACGGAGTCAGTAGGTGCTTCACTAGGCATGGAAACACTTGATAAGGGTACGGTCGCAGGACTGTATGGTATTAGTATTGTAATGCTGTTTCTTACCCTTTGGTACCGACTTCCTGGGCTTATTGCCTCTGTGGCGCTTGTACTCTACCTTATTTTAAATCTTGCGGTATACCTCTTTATTCCTGTGACGATTACCGCAGCTGGACTTGCGGGACTCGTGCTCTCAAGTGGTATGGCAGTTGATGCAAATATACTTATATTTGAACGCATGAAAGACGAACTTCGTCGAGGAAAGAGTGTTCGTGATGCGGTTATGGAGGGTGTTGCTCGGGCATGGTTGCCTATACGTGACGGTAACCTAACCAGTGTTCTCTCCGCTGTTGTATTGTTCTGGTTTGGGACTGCGAGTGTACAAGGTTTCGCACTTACGCTTATTATTGGTATTCTCCTTTCGATGTTTACCGCAATAGTCGTAACTCGCACGTTCTTGCTCGCGGTCGCGGGTATCTCCGAAAATAAAATATTGAGAGTGCTGTTCCTCAGTGGTGTAGATAAAAAATAGTATGTGGATTATTAAACATAGAAATATCTTTTTTACAATCGCAATGCTACTGGTCGGTGGTTCTTTGATTGCCAGTATCGTATATGGACTACGCCCAAGTATTGAGTTTACAGGGGGAACATTGCTTGAAATAGGGTATAGTGATGCTCGTGCAGACAAGAATCTTGTTGAAGAAAAATTAAATACTCTAGAGCTTGGCGCTTACTCACTCAGACCATTTGGAGAAAAGGCGTATCTATTGCGGGTACGTGAAATAGAGCAGAATGAGCTCTCTGCAATTTTAGATGCGTTTGCTGTGGGGGGAGTGACTACGCCAGAACTTCACCGGCAAAACACCGTAGGACCTACGATAGGGGCGGAACTCCAAAGTAAAGCTGTAATGGCACTTCTTGTGGTGCTTGCTCTCACGATTGTATATGTAGCATTCGCGTTTCGTCACGTGAGCGAACCAGTGTCTTCGTGGAAGTACGGGTTTATTGCGATTCTGACACTTATCCATGACGTTACTATTCCTATAGGCGTCTTTGCTATTATTGGACACTTTTATGGCACAGCAGAAATCGATGTACTTTTTGTGACCGCTCTACTTACCATTTTGGGATACAGTGTTAATGACACCATTGTCATCTTTGATCGTGTTCGAGAAAACCTAAAGCATAACCAAGAAGATGAAATAGAAGAGCCTTTTGACGAAGTGGTCGGCACCTCACTTGAACAAACCTTCGTACGTTCGTTTAACACGTCAGTCACCGTGCTTATTGTGGTTGTTGCAATACTTCTCTTTGGTGGAAGCGCCACCCAGTACTTCGCACTAGCTCTCACTGCAGGGGTGATTGCAGGTACGTACTCGTCACTGTTCTTAGCAGCACCACTTCTGGTTGCTTTCGAAAAAATGCAAGCACATAAACTTGCTCAAGAAGAAACTGCCCTCAAGGCTAAAAAATAAAATGGTGATTATTGGTATCACAGGGACATCGGGGGCTGGAAAAGGTACAGTCGTGGCATATCTTGTAAAGAAAGGTTTTGTTCACTACTCAGCACGTGCGTTTATTGTCGAGGAGATAGAAAGGAGAGGTCTCTCTGTAAATAGAAACACGATGATAGATGTCGCAAATGACTTGCGAAAAACACACTCGTCTGGATACATTCTTGAGCAACTTCTGGCTCAAGCAGAAGAACAAGGAGGAAATGCCGTTATAGAATCACTTCGCGTGCTTGGTGAAGTTGATGCATTGCACGAAAAAGGAGGAGTGCTTATCGACGTCGATGCCGACGTCACACTTCGGTATGCGCGTGTTTCTGCCCGCAAGAGTGAGACAGATCGCGTGAGCTTTGAGGAGTTTGTGGCCCAAGAAAAACGTGAGAGCATATCAGATGACCCAAACAAACAGAGTCTTTTTGCTGTCATGCAAAAGGCCGATTTACATCTTATGAACAACGGAACCATTGAGGAATTAGAACGAACATTGGAAAAAGAACTCGCGAAACGAAATCTCGTATAAGAGAAACTTCGTATATGTTTCTATAATCCTACGATATTTTGGTACCTGTAAATGTCTTGCCTTCGAGATAGTTCTCTACTTGTGTAAGTCGTGATCCATTGATAATAGCGACTTCGATACTACTCTTCTCTGCTTCAGCAGCAGCGATAGGGTCAAAGGGTGCTGAGAGCCCCGGGGTCCATTCGGTGGGTAGGAGAGCGCGGAATGTTTTCCAGTTTACCTCTTTAATCTTTACAGCATCTTTAAATTTGTTTGGATCTTTGTCGTACGCGTAGTCGATATTTGATAGGTTGACGAGTCGTTTTGCTCCCATGTTTTTGGCAATACGTACCGCGACGTAGTCGGTGCTCCAGCCAGGTTTCCATCCTGCAGCAATAATGACAGGCTTGTCTGTTTTAACCTTCTTGTGGGGGCTTTTGATAAGTGCAGGGAAGGCTATGTCATAGAAGACAGTGCGGAGTAGGTGACCGTTTAACCGTGTGGCGTGTATACCGAGCCAGTCGAGGTCTTCATGCACGAGACTACCTATCTGCTTTGCTGCATCTTGGTAGCGACGACAAGTTTTACCACCTCCTGCAATGATAATAAACTTTTTTCCAAGCCCTACTTCTTTTGTAATAAATTTTTTAAGATTTTTAAGAAAAGGTACGTTTATCTGGTCGGGAGCTATAAGTGAGCCACCAACAGAGATAACGATTGTTTCATTATTTTGCATTGCTGACTACTATACCACTGTTGTGATATTCGGGTACCTGTGTATAGTGAACTGAGACTAGTTTGCAAGACGTAACTACCTAACTACCGAGGAGGTTGTGTGATGGAAAATGTACGTTATTTATGGGAAGAACTTGGAAGGAAAGCTGGAGTCTGTTGGGAAAAAGATGCCGATCCGATACGAGTACATCGTTTGGTAACAAGCGGGCAAAAAACCGATGCTTTTTTTGATGGTAGTGTGATACGACAACAACCCCTTCTCATTGAGGACGCTTGTAAAGATGTGCTTTTTGGGCAAAGTTTTCCTAGTGATGGTTTCGATTGGGTAATCGGGTCACATACATCAATCGTGATGTCGCATGAGATTGCAAGGAGACTCGGTGCTAGAACTGGCTTTACTGAAATGACCCCAGAGACACTTACGGTCCCGTTTGTCGCAAAAACCCTCTTCCAATTCCTACGTGCCAAATTCCAAGGTGTTACAAGTACTGTTGATCAGAAAATGGTACTTCGGCATGGAATAGAAATGGGGCAAAAAGTTCTGGTTGTTGACATGGTCTTCAATAAAGAACGTATGAGGAAGGTCATAGCTCTCATCGAAGGAAAAGGTGCTGAAGTATTTAAAAATATCTTCGTTATTCTGAATCAGTCAGGCATGACGCATCTTGATGGTAGAAAGATAATCGACCTCATACATGAAGTCCCTGTACGATATTAGTTCTCTTTTTTAACCCTCCAAACGCTGTTTTAGGACATTGTTTGGAGGGGTTATTTTGTTATGTAAACCATGTATTTTTAGTGGTCAGAAACTTGACCCCGTAGTAGAAATTAGCGATACACTTCGTGCGGATGAACTTTACTGTTCAAATCTCGCTAATTCACAACGGGGCTTGCCTTGTACCGAGCTTGCACTGGTACGGGGTTGACTTCCTGTGTGCTGTAAGTATACTTGTTTCCACTGCCTAATGAGGTGGTTTTAAGACCTTTTACAACCGAATAAAGACGAGAACCTAATATCGTGTACCCGACGTGGTACATGATAAATATACAAATATAGGGACAAATTGAGACATATTCTCTTTTGTTCCGTCTTTGAGTGTTTGATTTTTACCCGTCTTCGGATGGAGGTAATGCAGACACTCATCAGCTCAAAAGTCTAAATACTCATGCAGTATTTAGCACAAGATTCCTATCTATTGTTAGAGTTTGATCCTAGCTCAGGGTGAACGCTGGCGGCGTGGATAAGGCATGCAAGTCGAATGCATTTAGTTGCATGGCAGACGAGGTAGTAACACGTAGGTACGTACCCCAAAGTCAGGCATAACCAGTCGAAAGATTGGATAATTCCTGATAGTCCCGCAAGGGTAAAGATTTATCGCTTTGGGAGCGGCCTGCGTAGTATCAGCTTGTTGGTAAGGTAATGGCTTACCAAGGCTATGACGCTTAGGGGAGGTGAGAGCCTGACCCCCACCGATGGAACTGCGACACGGTCCATACTCCTACGGGAGGCTGCAGCCGAGAATATTCCGCAATGGGCGAAAGCCTGACGGAGCGACGCCGCGTGAAGGATGAAGGCCTTTGGGTCGTAAACTTCTTTTATGAGGGAGGAAATTTTTGACGTTACCTCATGAATAAGGGGCTCCTAATTCCGTGCCAGCAGGAGCGGTCATACGGAAGCCTCAAGCGTTACCCGGAATCACTGGGCGTAAAGGGTGTGTAGGTGGTTTTGTTAGTCTTCTGTTAAAGACTGGGGCCCAACCTCAGGAGTGCGGAGGAAACGGCAAAACTAGAGAGTGAGAGAGGTGAACGGAACTCATGGTGTAGGAGTGAAATCCGTTGATATCATGGGGAACACCAAAGGCGAAGGCAGTTCACTGGCTCATTTCTGACACTGAGACACGAAAGCGTGGGTAGCGAATGGGATTAGATACCCCAGTAGTCCACGCCCTAAACGATCCTAACTAGCTTTGGGGAGTATCGACCCTCTCCGAGGCGAAGCTAACGCGTTAAGTTAGGCGCCTGGGTAGTACGAGCGCAAGCTTAAAACTCAAAGGAATAGACGGGGACTCGCACAAGCGGTGGAGCGTGCGGCTTAATTCGTCGATAAGCGAAGAACCTTACCAAGGCTTGAAACCTACGGGAACACTAGCAGAAACGTTAGTGGCCTTCGGGCTCGTAGGCAGGTGATGCATGGCCGTCGTCAGTTCGTGGTTTGAATTGTACCGTTAAGTCGGGTAACGAACGCAACCCCTATTGTCTGTTACAAGTGTCAGGCAAGACTGCCCTTTTTTGGGAGGAAGGTGGGGATGACGCCAGGTCCGTATTTCCCTCTGATGCCTTGGGCGGCACGCGCGCTACAATGGGTGCTACAACGGGTCGCGACGGAGTAATCCTGAGCAAATCCTAATAAAAGCATCCTCAGTTCGGATTGTGGGCTGCAACTCGCCCACATGAAGTTGGAATCGCTAGTAATCGCAGGTCAGCTATACTGCGGTGAATACGTTCTCGAGTCTTGTACTCACCGCCCGTCAACACAAGGGAGCTGGGAGTACCCGATGTCAGTGTTTAACACTGCCTACGGTAAGTTCAGTAACAGGGTGTAAGTCGTAACAAGGCACGGGTAGCGGAAGCTGCTCGTGGATTAATTCCAAATGGAACGTGTGGTCACGACAGTGACTCACTTACAGTCGATTCTTGTCCCTCGATCGAGGACAAGAAGGTGTGCATACGAGCCTTAAATCTATGATGACAACTAGGAAAGACTAGATGACATTGGGAAAGACTAAGTAGGAATGAGCGCCTATTTCACTTTCTGGTGAAGTAGAGCAGGCGGAACAAAAGAGAGTATATCTATTAGGTTTTACGTGTAAGAACAACATACTTGACAAAAGTGTGTTGTTTGTTGTACTATTACAAATAGGGAAAACAATGTCCACTTGCTTGTGATAAATATGCCTAGGAGGCAATGATGGAAAAGCAAAAAATAGTAATAGCGAGTTCAGTAGAAGAACTGGAAAGGAAGATAAGTGCTATTCCCAGATTCTATTGGAAAAATTATGTTCTGCGTTGCGCAAAGAGGTTTGAATTAAATCAGTTCGGGAGGATACGCGTAAAACATGTTCCAGGGCAGCGACCAGTAGTGGAAGTATTTTATCCGCTTAAACGTACAATTATTTTCATAGGGGTAATTGTCGGTGGCATTGGATTGATTACTTTTTGCTTTTCTGTAGTCACAAAAATATAGGGAGGATACCATGAAGGCTACTCGAAGTATTTTTGGTCAGGATATTGAACAACGATGTACTGGGTATACACCGTTTCAAAAGTTCTTGGTTTGGATGGGTTTAATGCCAGACTTCGAAACAGCTACTCGATTGGACGAAGTATCGAGCCAGATGGAAGCTCGTGAGCTTGAAGCAGCCAGACCGCCAGGTGCAGAAAAAGGTGGTCCCATCAACTTCTGCATCATCGGCCAGATCTAGCCGATAAAACCCTCAACCAGTTTTTAAAATGGTTGAGGGTTTATCGTAATCGCAACTTAAGTAACTATGGAATTGTACTTATGTATGTAACATCAACATGTGGTATACTTGCATACAATGCAGAAGGAGCTGCGAACAAAAGCTATTAAAATGCGAGTTACAGAACACTTGAGTTATTCAGCTATTAGCAAAGCATTAGATGTTCCCAAAAGTACACTGAGTTATTGGCTACGAGAGTACCCACTTTCTGAGGAACGTATTCTTGAATTGCGAAGGAAAGGGTGGTCGAAAGGGGAAGCATCGCGAGAGCGGTACAGGAATACAATGCGTAAGAAAAAAGAGGTAAAAGATGAGGAAGAATATAAACACTGGTTGAAATATTTTAAAAAAACGTCAAAAAAAGACTTAATGATTGCAGGTCTCATGCTGTATGTTGGAGAAGGAGGAAAGAAAAAAGATTCTCAGTTAACTTTAGCAAATACTGACCCTGAAGTTATTGAGCTATTTCTTTTGTGGATTGAAAAATGTTTTCAGATTCCACGATCTGAGGTTCGAATTCAACTACATTTATATGAGTCTATGAACCTTGATAAAGAGCAGAAAGTCTGGCAAGATACGTTGAGGTTAAAGAAAGAACAGTTCTATAAGAGTTCCGTTCGTAAGCTACAACCGCATAGTTTTACCTATTCATCAAGTCATGGGCATGGCACCTGTAGTGTGTACGTTTTCGGGACAGAACGTCGCCGAGCAGTAGCTATGGCGACGAAAGCTTTTTTAGAACTGCTCAAGAAATAATCCATGCGCGTGTAGCTCAGCTGGTTAGAGCGCTCGACTGATAATCGTGAGGTCCCAGGTTCGAGTCCTGGCACGCGCACAGGCTTCTACTAAAATACCCACAACGTTGTTGTGGGTATTTTAGTAGCGCAAGCCGTAGCATGCCCCGCAGGGTACGCACGCAAAATATAAGAACTTCCTCTCAGTTTTCTAACGCAACACTTATCAAGTAATGTGTTGTATATGAATTATGTAACATAGGCTAACTTTTGAAGACCGAGAAGAAATTAGTC
>LCCS01000017.1 GCA_000998045.1 Parcubacteria group bacterium GW2011_GWD2_42_14 | reverse complement strand
TATTTAACAAACTGTTGTTCTAAACAACCACATACGCCTTGCCTGCGATTAAGCAGGCAAACCCAAAGCCACCGGACCTCAGTCCGGTGGTCGTTTACTAAACGTCTACTGTAGAGTTGCTTTACAGAATGTGAGAGTCAAGTGAGAAAAAACGCTCCTTATTTCAAAGTACTAATGAGTATGATACAAATATTGTGTGACGAATGTAATTTGCCCCTGTAGTTCACCCGCACACTTACATAATGCCTGTGTTGCCTTGCAACACGCACTATGTGCAGGCATGATGTTAGTGTTCGGGTTCAATGGACCCCGATACATTGGCTCTCTGACAATATAATGCTCTCATAGTTCAACGGATAGAACAGCCCCGTCCTAAGGGGTAGATGTAGGTTCAATTCCTGCTGAGAGCACAATTTACGGGGCAGGTACAACAGCTCACTCCTAACGAGCTGATGCAGGTCGACCAATTTTTCTATGAGGAACGAATTAGAAAAATGGATATGCCCTTGTGGTGCGATTCCTGCCGGGGGCACAGCGACAAAAAAAATACATCACTCTGACCAAGAGTGATGTATTTTGTTTTAGAACGCAAACAATTTTGCGTTCGTGTCGCTGTGCCAAGCGGAGCCATGTTTTCTGCTCTTTCTTAAAGCAGAAAATAGGCGAGCTGGGGTAGAGCGCACTTACTATTTTGGAAACAAAGTGAACAAAAATAGTTAGTGACGCGTGACCACAAAAAGAAACTTCCTCATTTTTGCTTTGTTCCATCCACTTTTTTTAAACGTACTTTCCCCGTATACTTACTCTATGAGTCAGTTAGATGAAATGGACGTCGAGGAGTTGTTGCGAGTAAATATTCGCCTTACGCAGGAAAATAACAAACTTCTCAAGAAAATGCACCGTGCGGGAATATTCAATTTTTGGATACGCATCGTGTTTTTTCTCTTACTCGTAGGTAGTGGGTACTACGTCTACCGTACGTACTTGCAAGAGTATGTTGTAGATCTTCAAGGAATGTACGAAGAGTTACAGGAAGGGGTTGATTCGGCCAAAACTATGTCAGAAAAGTTTAGAATGTAAGCTTTTTAAACAATAGCTTGAGTGTGGTGAGTAGGTTTTACTTATATGGATTATTTGGTAGACTTAGACTGTTTGCTGAGGCAGCTTCCACCTGCGCTCCGATGCGTCAGAGCTTCGGCGGACAAGGCAGTAAGACATTTGATACATCAGCATATCGTTGTTCTGGCAAAGCCAGCATAACGATATGCTGAGGTAGCTCAGTTGGTAGAGCATTCGCCTGAAGAGCGAGGGGTCGCCGGTTCAAGCCCGGCCCTCAGCACCAAAACAATAAAACCGCTATGTGGCGGTTTTATTGTTTTGGTTGACTTTTAATACAAAAATGGTAATTTCCCCTCAGGAAACGGTTTTTAATTATGTCGCACAATTCTGTGCAAAAAGAGGAGAGTTGCCATGTGTGAAGAGGGTATCGGAACAGATGTTAGAAGTATTGTCTCTTATATTTTGTGGCACATTGCTGCAGGGGGCTGTGACACCTGTCTCAAGTGGGTCAGTGAAGGATCAGGTGAAAATCCAGTCATCGTTGCTATCGCACGATTGGAGAAGATACTGGATGACCCGCGTCAAAATGAGAGCGACAAGTTGTATGTAGAGCATACCCTTGTCGATCTTATGCGCAATGAAGGTGAAATTGTTTGTCTCGACTATGTCGACGCGGCGTATGCGGCACTTGCGGGAACTACGTATACCCTGAGTGATGAGACTCGTACTGCGATTGCCTCGTTTAAAGCTGAACCGGAAAATGAGATTACGGTGGAAATAGTACGCGAACAGCGTAATCTCAAATGAGAAGAAAGTTCGTTACTAAAAAACACCTCGGGGCATCGTACCGAGGTGTTTTTAATTCTTTATCCTGTTTTTACTTTTAGCTTGGTTTGTTTTTCTTTATCAATTTTTGGAAGTCGTATAGTGAGAAGTCCATGCTTCTCCTGTGCTGATGCTTCTTCTACCTCTACCTCTGCAGGCAGGAGGACCGTTCTTGAAAACGAGCCCCAGTAAAGTTCCTTGTGGAAATAGTTGTCTTCAGCTACTTCTTTATGTTCTTCACGAGAACCTCGTATGGTTACCATGTCACGAGAGATAGAGATATCAAGGTCATCAGGTCGTACACCGGCCACAATACTTCGAATCACTATTTCGTCCGGTGTTTGATACACGTCAACAGTGAGTTGACCTTCTGCCGCTTCTTCCTCAAGCCACTCTTCTCTACCATCTCGCAAGTCAGTCGCAGATCCACCACGTCCTCGAGTATCTGGTGTATGGCGCGCAGGGGCTTCTTCTTCGTATGCATCATCGTACCCGTCGTCGATATCTACCGCTCCTGTTAGACGCTGAAAAAAAGATTTTTTTTGTTTTGGCATGATGTACTGTTTTTAAAAACGGGGACGAGTGATACGTTTAGCACGCTCGAATAGTAATAGTAGCCCTATAATCCCAAGCCACACGGAGAAGAACACAACTGTGGTCACTTTCTCACTACCTGTAATTATATGGTGGTTGAATAGCGCATGCAATACAGACGCAAGTACAAGTCCTGTGCATAAAGAAATAAATTGTAACGAGTACGATCGATAAAAAGTTATTGCTATAGAAAAACCAACGACCGCACTTGAGAGCGTGTGTATGAGTGCGGCTCCAGTAAAACGCAGGTTGCCCGTCACCAAACCCCCGACGACGTCGCCCACACCTAAAGGTCCAAGGAGAAATAGTCCTGTTTCTAAAGCGGAAAAACCTAATGCTACAGTGATGAGGTATATCATGGCATCTATAGGTTCATCTACAGCTCTGCGCCACAAGATAATAGCTACAGCAACAAAATATTTTGTAAGTTCTTCTGCTGTGGCCCAGAGAAAGATAGGGCGAATGTCTGCTGGTAAGTCACGGCAAAAGCTGACGGTATAAAATGGATTTGAGAAATCTAGTGGCCACATACCACTTGAGACACATTTAGCCAACATTTCGAGAGGTAGTACTAACAATACCGCGAGCATGCCTGAGAGGAACGCGGCAAGAATGAGCCACCTTGGTTCAGGTGCTTGACTGTCTTCCTTGAGAAAAAACCACAACCACAAGAGGGCAGGGAGTAGACCACCAAGTAATGCGTATAAAAGGATACTTCCAGAGAGCATACAATATTATAGTACCATGGTCATATACGGGAGCGCATATTGAAACGAGTGAAGAGCCAAAAGCTTTGGGTAAGGCCGAGAGAGTTGAAAGAAAGTATCGAGTAACGAGTTCTGAGTCACGAATAAAGAGAAGATGCTGAAAGCTGTAGCAGGGTAGGGCGCAATGATAAACTCAGATTTTCTACTCCCGACATCTTCGAGTGTCTCAGGGAAAATGTTGGGGCAGACTCGCTACCCGCTACTCGGTAACTCGTAACTCGCACTACTTCGGCCACTTCGTTACCATAAGAAGTTCAGTTTCTTTTTCCGGTAGTGCTTGCCATATTTCCTCAGTAACAAAAGGCATGAAAGGATGCAGAAGCTTAAGTTGTATAGTAAGTGCTTCATACAGTGCGCGAACCCTGCTTCTTTTTGCAGTCACATCGTCTCCCTGTAAGATATGTTTTGATTCTTCGAGCACCTCATCAGCAAATCGGTGCCACGTGTAGTGATAGAGTTTTTCTCCTGCTATGTAGAGACGGTACTTTTCGATATCAGAGGTAACGTCGTGTGCAAGTTCCTGTACCTCTGCGAGTAGAGAAGTATCTTCTTTCTCCAATGTATGAGTAAGGTCAAGTCCTGCGTCATCAACAGCACTCAAAACGAAACGACTGATGTTCCAGATCTTATTTGCAAATTTTTTGTAGGCGTTTATCTTGTCGGGATCAAGATTCATGTCAGTACCTGCAGTGTTTCCGATGAGTAGTCCCATGCGTAGCGCATCGGTACCGTACTTCTCTGATATTTCAGTAGGTGCGGTTACATTACCCTTTGACTTGCTCATTTTCTTTCCAAATTTGTCCCGTACAAGCCCATGGAGGTACACATTGCGAAAAGGAACGTTGCCAGTTCTGTAGATACCAAACATCACCATGCGCGCCACCCAGAAGAAAATAATATCAGCAGCGGTTTCCATGACGGTCGTAGGGTAAAAAGTTTTAAAATCATCACTATCAGGAAAACCAAGTGTGATATAGGGCCACTGTCCGGAAGAGAACCACGTGTCAAAGGTGTCTGGATCTTTCACTACCTCTCCACCGCATGCAGTACATGTTGTAATGTCGTTTGTAAGGTCGACGTAACCTGCGTCACATTTCGTGCATATCTTTGCAGGTATAGGGATACCCCAGACTATCTGGCGTGAGATGTTCCAGTCTTCTATACTGGTAAGCCAATGTCGAAATATTTTCTCATGTTGCTCAGTTAGGATACGGAACTCGCCATCAGTAAGTGCCTTGAGAGCCTTATCTGCGAGGGGCTTCATGGTTACAAACCACTGCTGGCGTATCTGAGGCTCTATTTCTCGAGCACACTTGTAACATACCGGCACGGTATGTTTGTATGTGGTATCTATTTTCACAAGCAGACCTTTTTTCTCGAGTTTCTCAACTATTTTTTCACGAGCTTCTTTGATAGACAAACCCTCAAACTCTCCCGCAATAGGGAGCAGTTTGCCTTGCCAATTGATGATTTGCTCATAGTCAAGGTTATGGCGTTTTGCAATTTCGAAGTCTATACCAGAGTGCCACGGAGTAATAGTCATCACACCCGAGCCCATTTCAGGATCTCCCGCCACATCTTTAATGACTGTCGCGGTGATAGGTCCGTTTATCCATTCAAGATCAATTTTTTGTCCATGGGTATACTCAGCATACCGCGTATCATCGGGATGCATCACGACATATTTATCACCGAATTTTGTTTCTGGTCGCGAAGTACCTATGACGAAAGGTCCGTACTGGAAGTAGTAGAACGGTTCGGCACGCTCCTCATGCTCGGTTTCAAGATTTGAAAGAGAGGTTTGGTGTTTGGGGCACCAGTTGACGGTACGTGCACCCCTGTATAGAAGTCCGTCGTCGTCTAGTTTTTTAAACGTGTCATGTACGGTATGTATCACTCGCTCATCAAGTGTGAAGAGTTCTCGAGACCAGTCACAGGATGCACCGAGTTGTCGTAGCTGACCTTCCATAAAACTCTTGTTTGAGAGGGTGAAGTCAAGTATTTCTTGATACAGCTCTTGTGGGTCCATACCAAAGCGAGAGCGTCCTTCTTTTTGCAATTTCTTTTCGTACACAACCTGCGTCTCGAAACCAGCATGATCAGCTCCTGGGAACCAGAGAGTTTTTTTACCTTGCATACGGGCGACACGGGTCATAACATCCTGAAGTGTCACAAAGAGCGCATGTCCCGCATGGAGTGAACCGTTGGCATTTGGGGGAGGCATGATGATGGAGAAGGGTTCTGCATCACTGCTCGTCACACCCTTTTCTACACAGATGTCAGGGTTGAAGAACCCTGAGTTTTCCCATGTTGTATAGATTGCTTTCTCGCTTACTTCTGGGTTGTAGGGTTTTAAGAATTTTTCATTCATCCCGTTATGGGTAGGAAGCTTTGGCTTCTGTTCCGTACCATCTGCAGTGTTATTAATTTCTTGAGTCATCGTGTTTAAGTTTAATTTGATCGGTACGTTGGATAGTAGCATAAGAACGTTGCAAGCTCTACATATGCATAGGTCGAGTTTGTGTCTACAAAGGTGTTCCTCAAAACTAACCAAGAAGGGATTTCAAAATAAACGGGCATTAAGTAATGTGAGTTAATTACGTTATATTTTGAACATATGCGCTTGCTGGTGCTAAAAGTCAACGTGAAGGACATATTTGACTTTAAGAATAAAGCGCGCAAATTATGCTTTTTTTAATGGACAAGAGACATCTGTTGACCTCAAAGACCAGTCCTTATGTGTAGTACATATACACATTGGTACTCTGTATATATGGTGGTATTCATATATACAGAGCAAACGGTTCTGACAAGGACTTACGTTTGCTTTTTAGAGCGTGACTGGATCAGGGGGCTGATTTTCAGCTACGCGGGGTCCGACCTAAGACACTTCTTAGGAACATTCGGACCTCGGCAGTTGGACGTGAGACACCTTCTAATTACATAAAAACATGAAAGAAACAATTTTTGCATACGTCTATAAAACAGCAATTGTGGTGATGTTTCTCTCCGCAATGCTGGTACTTTTTATTCAAAACACCGCACCTTTTGGTTTGTCTGTCTCATGGAGCGATGATGGGTTTGGGTCTTCACTCGTACTCACTCGTCCTCTGGTTACTGCTACGGTTGGAAACAGTGTCGTGAGAAGTGCAGAACTTCAAAGTGAAGTTTCGGTGTATTCGGTGGATGAGGTGTTACGACGTGATGGTACGATGTACTACCAAGTTGTGAGTGCGATGACACCAGAGGTACTTACCGTCCCTGCAGTAGAGCTTGGAAGGACCGCACTAGTAACACTACCTTTTGCGGGTGTATTTGTTCAGATGCTTACGAACGTTATAGGAGTTATGGCACTCGTAGGAATACCGCTTCTTATGCTTGGTATCAACTATACGATCGTGTTCTTACAGAAATTGTTACCAACTCTTTCACTTCTTGAGAAAGGTGCGAGGAAGACAGCAACTTTAGAAGTACAAGAGGCAGCATATGAAATGACTACGGTTTTAAAACCATACAAGTTGAAGAGAAAATTGAGTCTTCAATAGAGGCAAATTAGACATCAGTAAACATATAGTATGACTACAACATTGAGAACAAAACAACAAATAGCATGTGACGGTGTACGTACGACATGGTACGCGGACGCATTTACAGAGATATTGCATCAGCAGGTAACAACTCAGTTTTCTATGGACGGAGTGATTCCTTCAAAAAAAGTCGCATTGGCGAGCCTGTCTAAAAATGTGGCACCACAAGAAGTGGGAGCGATTGAGGGCCTACAGCAAGCAAGTGAAAAACTTAAAAAGTATGCAGGCAACATAGATGGAGTCAGATTTCCTTTGGGAGTAGGTGTATAGCAAGTAACGGAGTTCTGAGTTACGAGTTCTGAGTAACAAGAAGGTCGAGACGAGAAGGTTACGGGAAAATATTTGAAGGTTACAAAAATACTAGTAGCAATACTAGTATTTTTGTTTCAGCTCTCGCTCTTCACTCTAGGCTTCCAGCTCCGCTTTTTTCTCGTTACTCGCTACTCAGAACTCGCTACTCGCATTACTTTCAACTTCTAAAACTTCAGGTTACCAGTTGCCGAAAGATCATCCTTTGCGTCGAGCGTTGGTGCATTTCTGAGATGCATAAAATACCCCGCCATACCTATCATTACTGCATTATCAGTTGAGAGACCTTCAGCAGGAAGTCGGAGCGTACAGCCGAGTTCATTTGAAGCAAACATTTTTTCAAGGCCCTTTCTAATGTGTGTGTTGGCAGAGACACCGCCACCAAGTACGAAAGTACGTGCAGGGTACTGTTCAAGGGCCTGTGCTGTTTTCGTAATAACAACGTCGCGCACTGCATCTTCAAATTCTGCACAGAGAAGATGCCTTTGGATATCACTGAGTTCACCAAGTTCCTGTACTTGGTAGAGTACGGCTGTCTTTAATCCAGAAAAAGAAAAGTCTAAATCCCCAGATTGGAGCATAGGGCGGGGCATTTTTTTGATGACACTCATGAGATGTGCCGGACGGGTGGCTAGTGCCTGTCGACCCTTATTTGCGAGATTTGAAAGCTCCGGTCCACCAGGGTAGGGTATCCCCATCAGTCGAGCCACCTTGTCGAAGGCTTCTCCAATAGAGTCATCACGCGTGGCGCCGACGACACGGTACTTTCCCCAGTCTTCTGCATAGACGAACTCAGTGTGACCCCCTGAGACGATGAGACCGAGTAGAGGGAAGGTAATTTCTTCTACGACGTACTTCTGCGCACTTTGATCTTCTGCATGTACCGCACTCGCTATTATATGTCCCTCAAGATGGTTCACAGGAAGTATGGGAAGATTCCAGATATACGAAAGGGCGCGTGCGAAGTTGATACCTACCCAGAGTGCTGGTTCTAGTCCAGGACCATGAGTCACCGCGATAGCATCAAGTGTGGGTTTCTCAACATGTTCTAAGTAGGTGACGAGTGCATGACAGAGTCCTTCCTCTCGTACCAAAAGTTTCTGAAGGTACTCCTTTTGTTCTTTGGTGAGCTTTTGAGCAATGGTATCAATAGATAGTTTTGCATCGCGTAGTGCGGTACCAAGGAGAGGTACTAGGTTTGCCGCGTGTTCACGCTTCGCAAGGGAAGGGTACACACCACCAAACGCTGCATGTTTTTTAGCCTGAGAGTAGAGAGCGTTTCCACGAACTCGAAAGGTAGTGTTATGGTATGAGCCTTCTGCTTCTACCACTGCTACTGCAGTTGTTTCAATAGAAAGTATCCTCATTTGCGTAAGAGGCTGAGGCTTCTGTGAGGCTTCTTCATTTTTTTCAGTTTGAATGTTCATAACTTATCTCGGTTGCGTATAAGAGTTAGGTAGTAAGTTCAGTGTACCATGTTTAATGATGCATAGACTATTGGGTCCTGTTGAAGTATATCTCCAAAGACTGTAGTATATCTCTCATTGGACGGTTACTTTGTCGGCAGGTACACTATGTCCAATTTTATAAAAACGATTTTTCTGGACAGTTACCTGTCTGTTGGCAGACAGGGCTCAGCTCGCCCCGCCATGTCGGGGTAAAGTAGAGCGTCCTCTCGCGTTCCGTTAGAAAAAAGTGGGTTATTGGGCGGTTAGCTCAGTTGGTAGAGCGTTCCCTTGACGTGGGAAAGGTCACAGGTTCGAATCCTGTACCGCCCACATTTTTCTAACCGGATGAGTGAGGAAGGTCACAGGTCAAATCCTGTACTGTCCACCAGAGCTTGTCGGTTTTCGAATAGAAGCAAATACACAACCCCCAGCCTAAAGAAGGTCGGGGGTTGTATTTTTATCAATCTCATCCCTATACTTTTTTCTCCTCTGTAGTTTCTTCTTCGACAGGTGCTGTAACTGTACTCTCCTCTTCCGTTTGAACGACAGGTTCTTCAGGCATGGGTGTTGAAGGTGTTGTTTCAGAGGTGTTCGTGTCCGGTGCAATTTTTTGCTTACTTTTATCCATTAATGTATAAAGCGGGCATGAGTGTAAAAAAGCGGTGCCTGCAAGTATAGCTGCGATTGTTGCAAATAAAATTTTAATCACGGCATTATCAATCAAAAAAAGTGCAAGAAGTAAAAGGATGATTCCTATGAGCGTACGTATGTGCGCTTCCTGTGTGCTTACGTTTTTTTTCATATCTTTTCTATTTTTGTAATAACTTAAGCATACCTCATATGTACCAATCTGTGTACTTCTACGCTGAGTACAAAGTGTAGGTGCTATACTTAATGTATGGCAAGAAATAAAAACGGGTTGCTTGATAAGAGAATAATATGGGCAGCATCTTGGTCCTTTTTTATACTCAGTGTACTTGTGTGGACATTCTCAAGACAACTGGCTATCGTCCTTCTCTATGTTCCGGGGCATGAGATACAGGATTTATTTCTCTTTGAACGCGCAACACTGGTACTTCTTGTTGTAATCACTGTACTTTTTGCATTTGTGGTGTGTACGGCGGTCTTGGCACATATGTTGCAAAAGAGTACAGGGGCATCTGTCTCCAGAGAAACAGTTACCGACTTGATGCTTTCACGCGAACAGTTTCGTAAGTTGTATGACAATAGTCCGGTGCCGTACCTCCTGATGGATGATGTGGGGAATATTCGGAATCCAAACCGTGCAGCACTACGTTTTCTTGGTGGGACACTTGAGGAATGTGCTTCAACAAATTTTTATACACTTATTAAAGACGAAGAAAAGTCAAAGCAAACTATGTCGATGCTCCGTACCAAAGTGGAGCGTTCGGTACCTATTTCTCAAGAAGAGATGTGCATCTATCCTCTTAATAAAAAAAATGAACGATATGCACTGGTCTCTATATACTCACTGGAACATACCTCCCCTATACCGTTCAAACACCTAGTCACCCTTGTTGATATTAGCAAGGAAAAAGAAAGTGAACGTGTGAAGACTGATTTTTTACTCCTCGCCTCTCATCAGCTTCGCACACCGTTAACTACGGTGAAATGGTATATTGACTACTTACTGACGAGTACGAAAATAGAGATGTCCAGTGTGGTCAAGGAGTACCTAGAACAGATATATATAGGCAACGAGCGCATGATAGAACTCATTACCACACTGCTCACGGTTTCAAGAATAGAAATGGGTACACTTGCGCCCGAGTATACGACCGTACACGTAAATGATGTTGTTCACGATATACTTGAAGAGCTTAGTGCAGACATTCAGAAACGAAAGATTAAAGTGCAGGTGAAGTCTGACGGAAACGACTCGTTGATTATGGACCACACGATGGTTCGTATTATTATCCACAATCTCCTCACAAACGCCATTAAGTACACCCCGCAGGGAGGAGACGTGACCATTACCTCAACCTTTAAGGCACATGCATGTAGTATTTGTGTTGCTGACACAGGGCACGGCATACCCTTAGAGGAACAAGATAAGATTTTTACAAAAATGTTTCGGGCGTCAAATGCACGCAAAGTATCAACCAACGGTACAGGGTTAGGCTTGTACCTCTCGAAGGCATTTGCAGAGAATTTGGGAGGAGGAATATTTTTTCAGTCTGAACAGGAAAAGGGAACTACGTTTACACTAGCATTACCACGGGTTGCACCTGGAGCATAGAACGGGTATGCTACATTTATAGGATATACTAGTATTATTATTATTTATTGCACATTTATGGATTCATCAAAATCAGTACTCATTATAGATGATGAAGAGTCGCTAGTCTCCGTACTCTCACGAAAATTTAACGACGAGGGCATAGCCACATATACCGCACTGAATGGACGCGATGGTCTTGACCTTGCACTTGAGAAACATCCAGACATTATCCTACTTGATATCATGATGCCTGAGATGGATGGCTTTGACGTAATGCGTAATCTTCAAGAAGATGAATGGGGAAAGACTGTTCCTATTATTCTCCTTACCAACTCTTCAAGTATTGATACGGTAGCGAAAGCGGTAAGTTCAGGTATGAGTGAATTTCTTGTAAAGACCGATATACGCCTTGATGATGTTGTAAAAAAAGTTAAGTCTCGTTTTAAATAAATTTGGGTTTGGTATACTTGAACGGTCTTATGAGAAGTAAGACCGTTTTGGTTCCAAATGTAACTCAGGGCAGGGCACGCATGCTTTTGTGCCCCGTACTAAAAATGGGCCATTAGCTCACCTGGTAGAGCGCACCCATGGCATGGGTGAGGTAGCCGGTTCGAGTCCGGCATGGTCCACAATTCCCATTTTTAGTGCTGGGGGCATGGGCGAGGTAAGGGGTTCGATCCCCCTCGGGTCCACAAAAACAAAAGATCAGGATGCGATAGCATTTTGGTCTTATTGTTTTTCGACACGAGGGGATCGAAAGGGTTGCCAGACATTTTGTGAGGTACGAGCAAAAATGTCGGCAACCCATACTGTTCATGTAATGAAAGATCCCCCTCGGGTCCACATTTTCGTGGCAAGCCACAGACCTCGATTCGCATTTCGCAAGCTCAAAGCTCTAAAGTGCCATGTACAGTCTTTTGGTTTGGTTGTACTATATTTTCATATGAATAATTTTGAAAGAGTAAACAACACTTTTGAGGAGAACCCAGACCAAAAAATAATAAAATTAAATGGGCAATTAGTACCTAAAATTATTCGTGAGTTGGAAATTAGGCATTCCCTTGATGATACGACACAAATCGAGATTGATAAAATTCTTAAAAGAACATCTCGCAAAAACAATGTAGTGTTTGATAAAGACACCTTGTTGTTTGAGTCACTTGATCGTATCGCCATACGAGATGGAGGATTATCTGACAAACTTAAGCAAGCGTATGAAAAATTACTTGCAGAACGTATCGTAGATATTGTTCAAAAACAAGGCGTAGATACATTGTATGATGTTTTGAGAGAACAGTTGGGGAGCAGGAGTGTATATATAGACGACGAGGATGTTGAAAAAATTGTTACTGAGAGATTGTCCTCCTTGGGTGCTGATACCTTAGAAGAGGTTGAAGAAGAAGCATAATAGAAAACAAGCCACCGAACCTAGGTTCAATGGCTTGCAAGTCTTCATACATTCGCCGATAAAAATCTTTTGAGTGTTTCCGTGAATTGTGGATCAGAGCACTCTCCAGTGAGAATTCTCAAAGCATTTTCTTTTCCTTTTCCAAATTTCTTCTTAAGGAATAAAAATCTCTCTTCATGATGAAGGAGATAATACTCACAACAAAGTTGTTTGGTGTTTAACTCTTCCTGAATGTGTCTTGTCAGTTTGTACAAGTGACTGTGCTCAGGCGGTATCCAGCCTATACTGGCGGGCTTGCTTGGGGACGTTCCCCGACCGTTTTTTTTAGATTCACTCAAATATACCACTCGACCGTTTACAGTTTTTTCATGCCACCTCCTGAGGCGATTGGTATGTTCGGTTTCAGTTAATTTGCGTACACCATACTGCACCTCCTCATATTTGTGGGGGAGGGCTTCATTAAGGGTGTCCTCAATTTTTACATATGTAGTAGACCAAGAGATGTGGCTCGTCTCAAGAGACTTTCTCAAGGCCTCAGATCCTGTTATCTTTTCGATTACTCTTGCAACCAGTGCTGTATTGGACATGTTACACCCTCCCTGTAACGATAGAGATTGATACTTCTTTAGTAAAATCTACTTTCATTATGCCACAAATTCTGGAATAAATCAAAATTTTACTTAACGGATGTGTGCATAAAGAGGTAATTGAAAACGCCACACTTGGTGGCGTTTTCAGACCTTATTTTGTGCCTGTTATATCTTGCAAGAGACACTAGGTATATCAAATGTCGATACTATCGATTTACAGAGTGTGTTGAGGTTTTTTCTATCACGAATAATGTGTTCTTCGTCAGGGAATTTAAGTGTAGAAACGTTGACATTTTTCGTTTTTGCATAATCTACATACTTGGTTGATTGCGATACAGGGACGGTTGAATCTCTTTCACCCCATACCACCAACACTTTGTCATCCTTGCTAAGTTTTTCCATTCCGGTGAATACACTAGCTTGTAGATATGCATCCAAGTTGTGGGTGTCTGGAACACCATTAAAGAGATCTTTAAATGGTGAAGTTGGAATTTGCTGGATAAGTCCGTACCAGTCAGAGACACCGTTTATTGAGATTGCTCCCGCAAGTGTTTTTGGTGTATCCACAATGCCACGAAGTGCCATGTAGCCTCCGTAACTGTTTCCAATAAGGTATACATTTGTAATTTTTTTATCAGCCTTTATTTCCTTGATAGCATTTGCAACCTCTTTCATCTCGACACTTCCAATTTTCATATCAAGTGCCTTTTTAAACTCCGCACCATATCCAGTAGAACCTGAGTAGTCTATTTTGTAGACGTAGTTGCCACCATCAACTAAGCGCTCAAGAAGCTCGTCGTACACTGCGTAAGAGAGGTAAGGGTGGTACCCTTTAGCTACTTGTCGCATTGGTCCTCCGTGCATCCAGATAAACAAATTACCACCTTTGCTTGTAACCTTCTTTGGAGAAAGTAATACACCATTGCTTCCACCGTACTCTTTTACTTCACGGGTAATGTTTGTACTTGCTGGAGAATCTTTTATGGGAGTAAGTGTTGTGGCTTTGCTAAGTTTGGGAGAATGAAGAACAACGTTGGTATTTTTTCCGACTGTCTTAAGGTAGGCAAGGTATGAATCACCCTTAGCGCGTACGAGTTTAAGGAAATCACCGTAGGAAACGTCAGTGTCTACAGAAGAGATTGCGGTTCCGTCGTAGCTAAACAAATCCCATTCAAGTGGTCCGTCCACATTCGCCATAAAATAGAGGTTTGTTCCTACAAAAAGGTAATCTTCAGTTTCTGTGTTTGGTTTGGTGAGCTGTCTGAGTGATGGGGTCACGCTCTTACCAAGATCATTCGCACTCATCGTAAACAACGTCCTGTAACCACTCTTATCTTCTAGAAATGCAACACGTGACTCATCTCCAGAAAATTCAAAGTAAGACTGCATAGACGAAGGACCGTAGGTTAGTTTTCCGTCAGCAAATTTCCACAGTTCATGCTTCAGTGTGTTGTAGTTGTAGCCTGTGACGTATGTTGCACTTGGAGATATCTGAAGGAAAGAGAGCTGTTGGTTCAACTTCAACGTAGAAATCTTTTTTGTCGTGATATCATATCGAGTGAATGTAGTGCCTTCTTGGAAAACTATAGCGTTGTTGTTTTTTGCAAAGTGCACAGTGGCTGAAGTTTTGGTGTATGGAATAAGTGCTAGTTTTTTTGGTTTCTCTCCACTAATGTCGTAGAGAAAATTGTAGGAAAGGGTTCCTACTGAGAAAGGCTTTACCGCTAACGTTCCATCCGCACTTGTTTTGTACGTTTTTGATCCGAGAAGTGAGGGTAGAATCGTGGGGAGTACGTTTCCTTTACTTGAGCATTGGTTGTCTGTAGTACAGGTAAAGTACTGTGCTCCTGTAGGACCTTTGTACTCAAGGAGAAGCGTGTCACCATGTTGTGACTTGAGTGACCCGTACTGAATCTCACCAGCCTCTACGAGAGATGGTGCGACCAAAAGTATTGCAGCGAGTGCAAGGAATATGGATGTTGTTTTCATACTTTATATTGGTTATGTGTCGTATATGACGGATGATATTGTGTACTCTAACACATTAAAATGTGTTCTTGTATCGTACGTTATGCCACTGTAGACAATATAAGTATGTGTGGTACTGTACCGGAAGATTTCGACTGTGATGTGTACTACAGCCAAAAAATTAACCCTCAAAAGTAGCAGTGGAGGAAAATATGAAGAAAAATATAATACAGACAGTAATTCCAGGGAAAAGCTGTATTGTTTGTAAAACACAGCTGGTTGAAAAAACAACCATATATTATAAGAATGAGGAGGGTCAGATTGCGAATGAACATTCTAGAGTGTGTTGCCCTAACCCTACCTGTGGACTGAAGTACGATTTAGAGACACTGTCGGGAGAAATGGATATAGACGAGGTGGCTACAAGGAGGTAATAAAAGAAAGAAAAAGACTTCATACAGGAAGTACGTGCGGTGAATATTATATAAAGGTGCCTCAGGGCACCTTTATGTTGTATGATACCTCGTATGAAGTACATATTTTTACTGGGATTCGTTGTGGGTATTTTCGGAGTTGTGGCACAGCCAGTCCTCGCGGAGGAAGTTGTCTCGTCGTTTGATGCACGTGTCGTAGTCCATGAAAACGCCACTATCGAGGTAACTGAACGAATCGTGTACGATTTTGGAGATACTGAACGACACGGCATCTATAGGAACATCCCATACAGCTACCAAGCAGGCACAGAAACATATACTGCAGAAGTAAACTCAGTTTTGGTGACTGATGAGAAAGGGGAACCACTACCGTTTGGGGAAAGTCGAGGGAACGGAGAGCTCACGCTTAAAATAGGAGATCCCGACATATTAGTCACAGGAAGTCACGTGTATATTATTTCCTACATCGTCAAAGGACCTTTTTTATATTTCGATGAGTATGATGAGTTTTACTGGAATGTGACAGGTTTCTGGGAGGCGCCCATACAGCAGGCTAGTGTGCTCGTGGACTTACCACCTGGTGCACAGGTTCTTACTGCTTCGTGTTACAAGGGTATCGATGGTTCGAACGAGAGCTGTGACAGCGATGAACGCCTCGTCAACCTTGAGCGGGCGGGATACAACGCGAAAGCAGAAAACCTGGGAATTCAGGAGGGACTTACGGTAGCAGTTGCTTTTCCCAAGGGCTCTATAGTGGTTATTGAGAATGCATGGGAGGGAGAGAAAGCTCTTTCCCCATATGATTTTTGGCCATTTGCAATTCCACTTTTGGTATTGCTGTATATGCTTCATCTCTGGCATGAGAAAGGTCGCGATCCAAAAGGGCGAGGGTCTATTGTGACACAATTTACACCACCACCAGATTTCCTCCCTTCACTCGCAGGTGTGCTTTATCATGAGAAAGTTAAGGGGAAGGAAATATCAGCTGAAATAGTACGCCTTGCTGTCGAAGGGTATCTCAGAATACATCGTTTCGAAAAGAAAATTCTATTGTTTAGTAGTACGGACTACTTGATAGAACGTATTGGTGAAGCAGTTCCCAAAGATACACTTGGTGCCCTTATACTCAAGAAACTTTTTCAAGATGAGTTTATGGGAGAAGTGGAAATAGGAGGTGAGACGAAAAAAGGAGTACTGGTGTCAAAGATGGCACATAAGTTTGTTGAGGAGAAGAAAGAGATAGATGTACATATGTACACGGAAATACTTGAGCGGAAACTTTTTGCCGAACGACCCGATAAGGTTCGACTTAAGTACATACTTATAGGCCTCCTTGGAGGTGCAGCCGGTTTTGGACTCACTCTTGCTTTTGCTACTAGCATACCGTTTATACTTTTTGGTTCCGCATTTTTTACTGCAGGAGTTGTTGTTGCAATTATGGGAAATTGGATGCCAGTCAAAACAAAAGAGGGGGTACTTTTGAAAGAATATCTCGAGGGTTTCAAGCGGTATCTCTCAGTTGCAGAAAAAGATCGTATTGATTTTCATTCCTCTCCAGATCAGGATAAAGCAGAGCCGGAAAAAACTATGTCCCTGTTTGACGCGTGTTTACCATATGCGATTATTTTTGGTGTCGAAGAAAAATGGGCGGAAAAGTTTGAGGATATCTACCAGGTAGAGCCACATTGGTATAGTGGTGGTGCTGGGCATGCGTTCGCAGCAGGAGCATTTGCCTCTGACCTCTCAAGTTTTACTGCTGATATAAGCACGGCTACCGCACCCCAGTCTTCTGGTGCTCACGGAGGAGGTTCAAGTGGCGGTGGCTTTGGCGGAGGTGGCGGAGGGTCGTGGTGATACGAGTAACGAGTAACGAGTTCTGAGTAACGAGTAAAACGATGCATTTTAAAAAATACTAGAATTTTTAGGGTCTACCCCTTTCGGGTACTAGTATTAACTATGTAATTAAATCAGAATTAAACTGGATTTGCTACTCAGAACTCGTTACTCAGAACTCGTAACTCGCTTAACTTTAAACATTTAACTTTAAACTTTTTTCATGATTGGCGTATTTGATAGTGGAAGTGGGGGATTAACGGTCTTGAAGGCACTCAGGAGGTATGCACCACGAGCAGATGTGGTGTACTTTGGTGATTTAAAAAATGCCCCGTATGGCAATAGAGGACGAGACGAGCTTGATATGCTTACAACCGAGGGTACGCGCACGCTCCTAAGATATGGTGCTACTGAAATAGTGAGTGCATGCAATAGCATCGCAGTATCAACCAAACGTACGTGTGAGGTGTGTGATATACCGTATACATCAAGTATTGAAATGGTAGGACCCACAGTTGATAGTTTTATGGATACTAATGCCAAGGTGTTGGTCCTTGCTACCGTGGCTACTATAGACAGTGCTATCTACCAACATGGATTAGAAGCCAAGGGTATTGTGGCAGAGGGAATCGCATTGCCTGACCTTGTAAAGTGTATTGAGGAGGGAAGACCGAGGGGTGTGATGACTGAGATAATACGTACGGCACTCGGTGCACAAGTGTCTCGTGGATACTCGCACATTATTCTAGGGTGTACACACTTCCCACTCGTTCAAGATGTCTTTGAGGAGGTGCTCGCCTCAGTGGGTATAAATGCTGTGCTTGTAGATCCGGCAGAAGCAGTGGCGCAAACAACAGCGAGACAGTTTGTTATAGAGGGGGGTGGAACAACACGTATCCTTGTCAGTGCGGAGAGCCCGATTTTTGAATCGTTTGTACGAACCTTGTTTCCCGAGGAGGCCATTGCGGTTGAAGTAATCTAACGAGTTAAAAGTTGAAAGTTATAATGTTGAAAGTTCACTTTGTGGTGGTGAGGCAAAAGTAGTGAGTTACAACTCATTTCTTCTACTTTATAAACTTTACAAACCTTACGGACTTTATAACTTTTAACTTTTAACTCTTCTGGTATGCTTAGCATATGCTAAATCTTGACGCTGTTTTCAAAGGCAAGAAAATTACGCAAATAGGGTTAGGTCTTCTAGGTCGAGGTATCGGAGATGCCGCCTTTCTCGCTCGGCATGGTGCTGACTTGCTTGTGACCGACATCAAGACGGAAGAACAGCTTGCTGAAGCACTTCTTGCACTCAAGCAATACCCACACATTACCTTCCACCTCGGAGGCCACAGAGATGAAGACTTTATCGGACGTGACCTCATACTCAAAGGCGCTGGTGTTCCACTTGGTTCTCCACACATCGCCACTGCACGTAAACATAAGATACCTATAGATATGAGTGCATCCCTTGTTGCACGTATCTCTCGTATGCCTATGGTAGGGGTAACGGGAACAAGGGGAAAATCAACAGTCACGTATCTGCTTGAAAAGGTGCTCCAAGCTGATGGTCGCCATGTGGAACTCGGGGGAAATGTGCGCGGAGTTTCAAACCTCGCCCTTCTCGAAACTATTCATGAAGATTCCTTTGGTGTGTTTGAGCTCGACTCATGGCAGTGCCAAGGGTTTGGCGAGGAACATACGCTACTCGTAGATGGAATACAACAAGGTCCGATTTCTCCTCAAGTCGCAGTGTTTACCACATTTATGCCTGATCATTTAAACTACTACAACAACGATCTCGACACGTACCTGAGAGATAAGGCAAACATATTCTTACATCAATCTCCTTCAGACACGCTTGTGGTGGGTACGCAAGCGCTTCCCGCACTAGAGAAATACAAAAAGAGGATCCAAGCACACGTCATTGTTGCGGACGAAAAAACTGTTCCCTCAGGATGGAAGTTGCGACTGCTCGGCACCCACAACAGATATAATGCAGGTATAGCCGTAGCAGTAGCACGTTCCCTTGGTATCGATGATGAGGTTATCAAAACGGTTGTTGAGAATTTTTCACCAATACCAGGACGTTTAGAGCTAGTGCGCACGGTGCGTGGGGTCACTATATATAACGATACCAACGCAACGACTCCAGAAGCTACGCAGGTAGCTCTCACTGCGCTTACATCTGAGAGGAAAACAGGAGGAATACTACTTATCGCTGGAGGTGCCGATAAGGGGCTTGATAGCAGTGTACTCATATCCGCTATTCAAAAACACACAAAAAGGTGTCTGTTACTTGCAGGCACTGGTACGGACAGACTTCTAGCTGAAAATCCTTCCCTAGACGTAGAAGTGGTCACGAGTTTGAAAGAAGCGGTGTATCGTGCGTACCAATATGCAGATGAGGGTGATTCTATTGTCTTGTCACCTGGGTTTTCTTCGTTTGGTATGTTTACCAATGAGTATGATCGAGGCGAGCAGTTTATTCGCTTAGTAGCTGAGCTTGAGTAACTATGGAACAAGAACGGATATATTTTGTCGGGATAGGAGGCATAGGGATGAGTGCACTTGCCCAACTGTATGCGAGCAAGGGTGCACACGCGACAGGCTCGGATAGAGCGACGTCGCCTGTCGTTGAGCTACTACTGCTGAAAGGGATAGAGGTGTTTATTGGACACGACGCGGCGCACATTCACCCAAGTACAACACGCGTGGTATACAGTGACGCAATACCCAAGGACAACAGTGAGCGTGTCTGGGCACGTGAACATGATGTAGAAGAACTCTCATACTTTGAGGCACTCGGGAAGGCTACAGAGGAGGGTACCTCTATTATTATTTCGGGAACCCATGGCAAGACAAGCACGACAGCAATGATAGCGAAGATACTTATCGACGCTGGTAAAGAGCCGACAGTAATAGCGGGGAGCATCTTGAGTGAGTATGGTTCAAACTTTGTTGCAGGGAAGAACGACCTGTTTGTGATTGAGGGGTGTGAGTATCGTAGACATTTTTTGCATTTGCATCCAACCGTATTGGTGATTACCAACATTGAGCTCGACCATACCGACTACTACAAGGACTTGGCAGATATGCAAGATGCCTTTCAAAGTGTCATAGCGCACGTCCCTCCGTACGGGACTGTAGTCACCAACACGAGCTCGGGAACTATTGCGCCACTACTATCTGGTACGAGTGCGAGAGTTGTGGCGTACCAAGAGCTTCTCGTTCCTGACTTGCGAGCGCGCGGTGAATTTAATAGAGAAAATGCACGCGCGGCCAAAGGTGCGGTGCAGGCGCTCTTTGGCGATATTGCTGAGAAAGATATTGATGTGTCATTGCAAGTATTTACCGGTACATGGAGGCGTTTTGAATATAAAGGAAAGACGAGCCTTGGAGCGCTCGTGTATGACGACTATGCGCACCATCCAACTGCTGTGCGTTCTACGATAGAGATGGCACATGAAGAATTTCCCGACAAACATATCGTGGTGGTATTTCACCCGCATTTATACTCTCGCACGAAAGATTTTTTTGACGGGTTTGCGGAGGCGCTCTCGCTTGCAGACAGCGTGATACTTCTCCCTGTGTATGCAGCACGAGAAGCCTACGACCCCTCCGTTCGTTCAGAAAAACTTGCTGAGGCAATTTCACATAGAGGAGGCTCTGCAGAGTACGCGGAAAGTTTTGATGTTGCAGAAACGCTATTGGAAGAAAAAGGAAGTGACACCCTCATACTTACCATGGGGGCAGGTGATGTCTACCAAGTTGGTGAATCATTGCTTATGAAGACTAAAGTGGCACCAAAAGTAACGGTTTAAGTATATGAAAAAACACCCTCCTCATGAGGTTGCTGTTTTTACGTTGACATGCTTGCAGAAATACATGCTTACAATTTTTTCCTCAAGTTTTCCACGACTTATACATTGGTTTTACACCTGTTATGCACAGGTGAGTGTTATAATTTCAATACCCCCTGATCTAGCTCCGCAGTAATAAAACGGCTGTTCTATGCTGTTTTTTTGTATAGCCCTGCCTCATGGCTGTATTTTTTATGCATTACCTGCTATGCTCGAATTTATGCAAGCCCATTTGTACATCGTCGCAACTCCCATTGGCAACTTAGAAGATATAACGCTTCGCGCGCTTCGTGTGCTCAAGGAGTGCGATATGGTGTTGTGTGAGGATACGCGTGTGACGAGGAAACTTCTGACACACTTCGATATACAAAAACCGCTCGTGTCCTATCATGCACATTCTGGATTTACCAAGTTTGATAAAGTACTTGAGCTGTTGAAAGAAGGGAAGACGCTCGCACTCGTTTCTGACGCGGGGACACCTACCATATCTGATCCAGGTGCTGTGCTTGTGGCACAAGTCAGAGAGCAGTTCGGGGACGAGGTCAAGATAGAAGTGGTACCAGGGGCAAGTGCGGTGACAGGAGCACTCTCCATAGCGGGTGTCCCTGCTGATTCGTTTTTGTTTCTAGGATTTCCACCGCACAAAAAAGGTAGAAAAACATTTTTTGATACCCTAGCGACAGAGAAGTACACAACTGTTTTTTACGAATCGCCACATAGAATTATGAAAGCTCTTGAGTCACTCGTAGAACGGCTTCCAGCTACAAAAAAGGTAGTAGTGGTACGGGAGCTTACAAAAATCCATGAAGAAGTGGTTACTGGTACGGCATCGTATGTGCTCACGCATTTTCAAGAACATGCAGATACAGTAAGGGGAGAATTTGTGGTGATAGTAGTGTAGGACTTACGCAAACGGTCTACCACAAGCCCGCACTTGCGTCATTGTGTCCCTTTTTCGCTTTTCTTTTGAACTAGGAACTGTGAACTTGGAACCTTTTTTAGTTCGCTATATTTTTCATTAAAAATTTCAAATTTGGTCATTCAATAAAAATTGTAAATTAAAAATTTCAAATTAAGGCACACCTGTGTATTTGTTGTCTCTACCTAAACCAAGTACAATAACCACATGCGAAAATATACGTTCTTGCTTATTGTAGGTATACTGGTTTTCATCACTCCATTTCTCGGAGTACCTGAGTCTTGGAAAGCTGCCCTCCTTTTTACCCTTGGACTCAGTATTATCGGGACTGCTTTTTTTTATAGAATCGCCGCTCGTAAAAGAGAACAGAGCGAGGAAGATGTTATTTTTACGGAAAATGAACCAATACGAGCGCATGCGATAGAATTTTGAGTATGACAACTCGTCAAAAAAAGGGTGAAAAAATAGAGTCGACAACGTACTCGGGAGCGTTTCTTTTGGGTATTGGAGTAGTTGCGCTCGTTCTTTCGGTCGCTGTTTTTTTTCTCGTACCTTTCTTCATGCCTACTATCTACGAACTGGATACGCCTCTCGAAGCGACTAGTACCACTAGTGGAGGGGAACTAACCGATACTACAGACGTTGCTCAAGAAACCCGAGCGACGTCGACTGGTCCCATACCAAAGTACATACCTACACCGGATGCCGTACGTGCTATATACATGACCCAGTGCGTGGTGGGGACACCGACTTTCCGTGCTGACCTCGTCAAGCTCATTGATGAAACGGAACTTAACGCAATTATCATTGATATTAAAGATTACACGGGAAAATTGGCGTTTGATACCAATCATCCGGACCTCAGAAACTCGGTATCCGACCAGTGTGGCGCTCGTGACATTAAAACGTTTATCGAAATGCTCCATAGTAAAGGCATCTACGTGATGGGACGTATCACTGTGTTTCAAGACCCTTACTACTCTTTGGCACACCCTGAGCTAGCGGTGAAGTTCGCGAGTCCCGCTGGTGCGGTATGGAAAGACCACAAGGGACTCTCCTTTATCGACGTCGGTGCAAAGCCCTACTGGGACTATATCATCACGCTATCGCGAGAAGCTCATGCACTAGGGTTTGATGAACTCAACTACGATTACATTCGGTACCCCTCGGACGGTCCAATGAAAAATATTGTGTTTGAATGGGCGGGGAACAAGGAGAAACAAGTTATGCTTGAGGAGTTTTATGCGTACCTCCACAAGGAAATGAAAGACCCTACTAAGTATCCGGTAGGGGTAAATCCACCAATCCTCTCCGCTGACTTGTTTGGTATGGTGACAACGAATTATGACGACCTCAACATCGGACAAGTGCTTGAGCGAGCTCTGCCGTATTTCGATTACGTGGCGCCAATGGTGTATCCGAGTCACTACCCATCTGGATTTAATGGCTGGAACAATCCCAACACGGTACCCTATGAACTCATAAAGTTTGTCATGGGATCGGCGGTGCGACGTACAATTGCTTCCGAGTCCCCGATAGAGGTATTTGGTTCTTCTCCTGTCATGAAGACTATTGTGGTGCCACCAACCTCAAGTACGACTGCGACGACTACCAAAGAGGTTCCTACCGGTAACTACACGAAAGAGGTGTATGACAAAGATAAAATGCGCCCATGGATTCAAGATTTTGATTATGGTGGAAACTATGACGTTGCCGAAGTACGTGCACAGATACAGGCAACGTATGATGTTGGACTTGATTCGTGGATGCTCTGGGCACCGTCTAATAGATATACACGAGGAGCCTTGAAAAACGCTGAGTAAACGAGTAACTGTTTTTTTAGGTATAAATGTCATTGCAGGGCGCTTGTTGGCGAGCAGGAAGGTAATCCATGAAAATTGTGTGGTCTTGATTAAAACAAATTAACACAATCACTAAAATTCCTACTAGTGTTCTTGAGTGTGATTTATAAAAAGACTTTACTTACCCCTCCTTCATTGGTCATATTCGCATTACCTAATTTTGTGATGTATTATTAAAATATGGTAGATAACAAATACAACATTCTACAATGGTATCGAGTGACACAATTCAAAAAATTACACCAAGGTATACTTCTGTGGATTACAGTAAAAGGTAAAAGATTTCTTCAAAAAAAGTATATTATTTTTACGAAATTTACTATTTCACTTCTTGTAATAATTACTACTTATCAATTTACTCCATGGAGACAATTACTCGGAATAATTATATGGAACAAAGAAGTATTGATATTTATTATTCCTTTTTTAGCAATCTTCTTTCTGTTAGTAATTTTTTTACCAAAAAATAAGTCAGATATAATTTCCTCATTTGCTATCATTACTGCATTACTATTTTATATTTTCTCACAAACCTTAGAGGACAGAAATATTATTAATAGCCTGATTGCTGCAGACATTCAAAATTGTTCCACTGCTGTATCTGTTATCCCAATCTTAGAAAATGGTGGTAGTGAGTATAGTGAAATGATTATTACACCTTACGAAGTAAATTATTCATTTTTTATCAGGAATAATAATCAACAAAGTGTTGATTTTGCAGGCCAATTAATTTATGACTTACGCTTTGTTAATAATATTACTTTTAGACTTATTTTAACAGAATCTTCAATTATTCCTGAACCATATCGGACAAAAATTATTTCAGATTTAATTAATCAAAAATTAGCATTTTATAAAAAAATTAGAAATGATCTTTGTAGCTCGTATGGTATCAGGTAGTGTGTACATAATTTTTACTTGTATTCAGGTTTGGTAAAAATAATGGAGAATTTTTATTTACTAACTACCATCGCTTGCACAGAGAATGAGTTTGTGGTTTAATTATGGCATTCACCTCTACCCAATGCGTGGGTAGTTTTTTTTGTTTAAAACATGAAGATTATATGAAAACCCAAAAAGTTATTGCGGTAATTGGTCTCGGATACGTTGGCTTGCCGCTAGCTCTTCTTGCCGAACGGAGGGGGTACAGCGTGGTTGGTGTTGATACCGATGAAAAAAAATAGAAATACTTAAAACAAACAAACCACCCTTTCTCGAAGAAAATCTCGAAAAACATCTTCAAGATGCCACTAAAATAACATTTACTACTGACTTTTCTACAGTGTCTACTGCTGACATTGTTATTATTTGTGTACCAACTCCGGTATACGAAAATCACATGCCGAACCTCAAGCCGGTAATAGGGGCTACAGAAGGCATTGCTCCATATCTCAAAAAAGGTCATCTTGTAATTCTTGAATCCACAGTTAACCCAGGAGTGTCGGAAAGCATTGTACTCCCTATCTTAGAAGAAAAGTCCGGGCTTAAAGGAGGTGTTGATTTTTACCTTGCACATTGCCCAGAACGCATCAACCCCGGAGACAAAAAGTGGAATGTTGAGAATATTAACCGAGTGGTAGGAAGTTTCGAAAATGTTGGGTTAGGTATGGCTGCTGCTTTTTATGAATCAATATTAACTGGTTCTGTTAAGAAGATGGAATCCTTAAAGGAGGCTGAAGCTGTAAAGGTGGTAGAGAATTCATTTCGTGACATCAACATTGCTTTTGTAAATGAGCTTGCGCGGTCGTTTACAAAACTCGATATAGACGTGGTGAATGTCATTGATGGTGCGGCAACCAAACCATTTGCGTTCATGGCACATTACCCAGGATGTGGGGTAGGAGGACACTGTATCCCTGTAGACCCGTACTACCTTATTGAGTACGCAAAAGAAAATGGGTTTAATCACGACTTTCTCAGTCTAGCACGTCGTATCAATACTGATATGCCAGCTTTTACTGTGGAGCAACTTCAGGACGCTCTAAACAAAAAACAACTCCCGCTTAATGGCACGGAGATAGCTGTGCTTGGTGTTGCTTACAAGGCAAACATTGATGACTGTCGTGAAAGTCCCTCCTTTGAAATCATTCGAATTTTGAAAGAAAAGGGTGCAAAGCTTCGTATTTATGATCCTTATGTTTCTCATAAGTCTACAGTCCATAGCTTGGAAGAAGCTCTTAGAGATGCTAAGGCTGTTGTTATAGCAACACCGCATGATGAGTTTAAGAAAATGACATCACAGGAATTAGTAAATTATGGAGTAGAAGTGGTTATGGATGGAAGGAATTGTTTAGAAAAAGTTCTCTTCAATGACCCCTTACTCTACATCGGAATAGGTAGATAGTATGTTTGATTTTACTTCATTGAGTGGAATATTTACGAACATTAGTGGGCTCATGTACCATGTCGCTCTAATAGCCCTAATAGCACTCATAGATTTTGTCACGATTACCCGCGCAAGATTTGTAAAATACAATCGCAGAGTCCATGCTCAAAAAAAACAACAAATAGACGTAAGTACAGCACAGGACTACTCAATACTTATTCCAATCTTTGGCAACCTCAAGTACCTTAAAAACGTCAACTTCCTCGCTCCTTATGGAGACCGAGTGATACTTTGCACAACAACAAAGGAAACAGGGAAATTTAATAATGAGATTGAAGCTATTTCAAAAAAACACGGCTTTCGTATTTACCGTTCAGAAGTAAAGCTGGCATCTGCTTCACACAAACCAAACCCTTGGAAATTGTTCAACCAAACCTTAGTGCCGAACGTAAAAAAATGTAGTGATGCCATTGAAAAATCGATGAACCAGGAGATTCTTCGTGATGAGATCATGCGCGATAGTTTTATCGTTGTTAAGTCAAAATATTGTATTTTCCTTGATGGGGATACCGTCTCTGAAAGATCACTGGATTGTCTCATGCAAACATTTATAAACCGTGATCTTGATATTTCCTCAGTCCGTGTTCTTGCATCCAAAACTGATACCCTGATAGAAAAACTGCAAGCTATCGAGTACGAGCTTGCTATGGATGTACGTGAAATTTATCCTTGGCTGACCTCTGGTGCATGTATGATTGCAAAAACTGAGGTTATTCAAGATATCATGTCAAGCCATTCTCTTTTTTTCCAAGGGGGTGATATAGAAATTGGGAAATTAGCAGATATGAAAGGTTACCATGTTGGTCACATTCCTAACGTACTCTATACAGATGTACCTGAAACATTTAAGGCTTGGTTCCGCCAACGAGTAGCATGGGCTGGGGGTGGATTCCGTCATGCAGTAATAAACTTTCACGTTCACTCGTGGCGGTATCCAATGTTCTTCTTCTATATGACGATACTTGTATATATGATGACGCCACTTCGCTGGTATGAATTCATCACACACCCTATAATCCTTCTTTTTGTTGTCTGTTTGTACTGGTTACTAATATTCATTTTCCAATGGAAGACATTTAAACCATTCTTTTTTCTATTTCCTTTTTATGCATTACTTCAAGTAATGGTGATTATTCCACTTGGTATTGCAAAATATTTTTTCATGGCTTACTCTGCGAGAAACGCAGGTATGATCAAGAACAAGTTTGATGTTATCAAACTACAGCCAGTCTACGAAAAGTACTCAATATAGTATACTTTTTGCAACAATATGAAATCGTCTATACTAAAGATTGGATTCTTCTTGTCACTTTTGTTTGCTGTATTGTTTTACTCTGTGTGGAGCATACCGAGCTTTGATGGAATTACTGCTGCCATTGGGTCACTTACAAATTCTTCATTTTCTAAAGATTACAGTATGGCTGTTTGGGAGTGGAGATCTCCTGATGATTTTGACAATACAGGCATGATTGAACTGGTTGACCATATTTCAAAAAAAGGAGTTGATGTAGTTTTTTTAAGAATAGATAAATATATTGATATTTTTGAATCACCATACAGTACTCTAAGAGACGAGCAGTTGAAACAATTCGAAAACTCCTTAGCCTTGTTTGTTTCTGTTGCAGAAACGGAAGGAATTCGAGTTTATGGACTTGCTGGGCACTCAACCTGGTCTTCAGAAAGTCATAGGTATATTCCGCAAAGATTGACCACATTTGTTCTTGAATACAACCTTAGACATCCTGATAATGAAAAACTTGCAGGTATACAGTTTGATATTGAACCATATACACTCGCGGAATATAGTCCAGAAAACGCAGGACGTTATTTAGAGTCATTTGTAGTTACCGTGACAGATCTTGTGTCCATAGTTGATCTAAGTGGGCAAAAAGATTACTTTGATTTAGGTTTTACAATTCCATATTGGTATGACACGATCACTCCTGAAGGACATGCTGTCACCAAAGAAAATGTGCAGACTTCCGTCTTTGCGCGCATATCAGATACCCTTGCAGTATTGCCAAGTACACATTTGGCTATTATGGCATATAGAAACGAGGCTTCAGGAAATAATGGGTCGATTAATCTAGTTGGTGATGAATTCGCGTACCTTGCTCAGAGTGGATACTCATCTAAGATATTTATTGGACAAGAGCTTTCTAATATAACACCTGCTAGTATTACTTTTTTTTCAAGTAAGTGGAGAAAATTTGTTTTAGAACTCAATCAGATTTTTTCTGTGTACAGGCGCAGTACTGTTTTTGGAGGTTTTGTGTTAAACGACATGAAAACATTAAACAAGCTTTATCCCTAGATTTGCGAGTTTATACCTGTATGTTGTGTAATTACCACTCGAATACTACTTGGTCTCAACGTTTTAATGCAACAGTTTTGCTAATGCTTCGTATGGTGTCTTCCAGTCTAGCACTTTTCTTGGACGAGTGTTGAGGAGGA
>LCCS01000016.1 GCA_000998045.1 Parcubacteria group bacterium GW2011_GWD2_42_14 | reverse complement strand
TTGAAAAAGCGAAAGAGGAAATTATAGAATACAGAAACCAAATTGAAGAAAGCTTTAAGTAGCGAAGATAGAACATTGCTAACAGAGGCTTACAAAGATTTTTTTACAACCTCTAATTCAGGATTTATTTTGGAAGTAGCAAAAATTCAAGGAATAAAGAAAGCAGATGATATTCACAATAAAATAAGGCTGTTGACTAAGGATGATGATTACGTAGAGGCTATGGAGTATGGTATGCCCCCAATCTCCGGGTGGGGAATGGGGCTTGAGAGGATAGTAGCACTTCTTACACAACAAAAAAATCTTCGCGATGTGGTCATGTTTCCACTTTTGAGGCCAAAAGATTGATGAGTTAAAAGTTAAATGTTGAAAGTTTAAAGTTCTTGCCACGCTGTGGCGGAGCGGGTATCGCTCTGAGAGGTAAGTTTGAGTCAACGAAGTAAATACTAAAATTAATTTTAGTATTTTAAGATTTATTCTCTCAGCCATCTACCTAGCGAAGTCTGTGTTTTTGACTTTCAACATTTAACTTTTAACTTTCAACTCATAAATTGCCCCTTATTTCGGAATTTAAGTCAATAACAAACTACTGGTATACTATCCAACATGAAAAACCCAGCAGTCATAGGAGGAATCATTTTACTGGTACTTGGATTGATTTTTTTAGGTGTGCGTATGACACCAGAAAAATCATCTGAAAATAGAGAAGTTACCGAAACAAACATACCTGAGGTTGCACAAGCTATTACCATAACCCCAATTGAGCATGCAACAGCGGTTATTAATATCGCCGATATTGTCGTGTATACCGATCCTATAGGAGGCGGTATTGCGTTTTCTGGCAAGCCATCTGCGGACATTATTTTACTCACTGACATTCATGGAGACCATTTCAATACATCAACATTGAGTGCTGTTGTTCATGACAAAACCGTCATCATAGCACCTGCTCAAGTTGCAGCACAGCTTCCAACGACACTTAAAGATAAGACCACGGTACTTGCAAACGGGGAAAAGGCTGAAATTAAAGGAGTATCGATTGAAGCTATTCCTATGTACAACATCCCTGAAAGAGCAGACGAGGCTCATACGAAAGGAAGAGGTAACGGATACGTGCTGGAAAAGGACGGTGCACGTGTATATGTAGCAGGTGATACCGAAGGTACATCAGAAATGCGTGCACTTAAAAATATTCATGTGGCACTTATCCCCATGAGTTTGCCGTACACTATGTCAGTAGAAGATGCGTCAGAGGCCGTTTTGGCCTTTGCTCCCACAATGGTTTATCCGTATCACTTTCGGGGTAGCACTGGTTTAAGTGATATTGAAAAGTTTAAGGAACTTGTAAAAAAAAGTAATTCCGACATTGAGGTAGTATTGCTTGATTGGTACCCTGTGGAATCCTCGCCAGCTCCCGACGCTACGACAGGGGTTCGGGTAGATTGAAACGCTCCATAATTACATATATACTTGACTTATTTTTAATAAAATGATTTAACTTGTAAGGGACATCGTACCTTCATATGTTGAATATTAACCAAAGGAGACACCATGTTGAAAAAAGAGATCATCGAACTTAATGAGGCAAGGAGTAAGGAATTTTGTGCTCCTGCAGCCCGTGATGAAAGAGCAATGTATGCAAGTAAACACCCAACGAACATTTTGGTTTTCAAATGTATGGACGGAAGAATAAACCTTCCTTTTATTACTGGTGTTCCTATAGGTATTCTTCATCCATTTCGACACATTGGGGGAAAGTTTGTACTTGGAGACCCCTATCTTGGTCGTCTTGTTCTTGATGAAAAAGAACAAGCAGTGCGACAAGGCAGACCAACTTTGGCACTCTGTACTTACCATTTTTCAAAAGGTGATCCACATCGTGGATGTGCAGGACACAAGTATGATACAGAGTCTGCTTGCAGAGGTGCCATAGCACTTAAGAAAGAGTTTGATGTTGTGTTTGGAACGAATAACCCTGCTATGGGGGCTATACTCCTTGGCATTGAGACAGATGAGGATTCGCTCATCTTCACAAATGAAGATGGTGACTCGTTCAGCATTGCTGAAAACAGTGAAGCCTCGGATACAGAGGTACTTACTGCACTTACTCGTATCTATCCAAACATTTCGAAGCAGATGCTTAACGATCTTCTACCTCTCGCCTTTGGAAATCGTGCATACATACGTTCCAAGAAACTTGCAGGAGATCGCCCACATTCTGAGCTTGTACACGGAGAAAACATTATTTGTGTCGGCCGTGGTTTTGACTGGCTCCACCTTCCTAACCGTGCGCTCATCATTGGCCCATACGAATACTATGAACACACATGGAGGGACGCGATAGCAATTGCTGGTAACATAGTGCGGAGTAATTTCGAGAACAATGCTGACTTGAAACATAGCGAGGCGCTTCTTATTATTTCGGCACCATACCGTGATTTCGAAGAAAAGGGAATCGCAAAAATGAAAGCTGATTTCTTTTACAAAGTTTCACAGGATGCTCTCGGAGACAACATACAAGCACTTAAGATGGAAGTTCTTGTTGGCGTGACGGATATGACCACTATGAAGTTCCATCAACTCTAGCATCAATTTTCAATTCAACAGAAAAGACCCGGAGTTTCGCTTCGGGTCTTTGCATTTTCCAAGAATAATAAGACTTTGCACCATAGTAGATGGTTTCTTCATGAAATATTCTTGAATAACATAGAGATGAAGAGTATTGTTACCCGTAACTAATGAATACAAAAAACATACAAGACGAAGAAAACAAAGTATGGGACGTGGTTATTATTGGTGGTGGTCCTGCAGGCATGATGACTGCTGGTAGAGCAGGTGAGCGAGGGCGCTCAGTACTGGTACTTGAAAAAAATTCAATTTTTGGAAAAAAATTACTGTTGACTGGAGGGGGCAGGTGCAACATTACCAATAACAAAACAAATGTGCGAGAAATGGTTGAGCGATACAAAACTGATGGTAAATTCCTTTATTCTACATTTATGCAACATGGCGTCACTGACTCAGTGATTTTTTTTACATCAAAAGGAATAGCTCTTAAAGAAGAAAATGAAGGGAGACTATTTCCTGTTTCTAATTCTGCAACAACTGTTCGAGATGCGCTTGTTACGTATATGGAACAAAGCAAGGTCAAGGTTCGTACAAATTGTACCGTGACAGCGATTACAAAAGATCAAAAGAATGGATTATTTTACATCTCTCTTTTGAACACGAAAAAAATCTGTGCAAAAAAGTGTGTTGTGGCCTCAGGTGGTGTATCACACCCTGAAACGGGTTCAACTGGGGAATGTTTTACTTGGCTCTCGCTACTCGGACATGAGGTACAAAAAAATGACTGTGCGCTCGTTCCTATTTCACTCAAGGATACATGGGTAAAAAAAATTGCAGGACTTACGCTACCAGATTGCAAAGTTACTCTCTACTGTGATGGAAAGAAACAGTGCGTGCAGTCTGGAAAAGTACTTTTCACACACGTCGGACTGAGCGGACCACTAGTCCTTAACATGAGTAAAACAATAGGATTACTACTTACTCAAGGTACGGTTACGCTCAAACTTGATTTACTTCCAACGCACGAAATTGGTGCACTGCGTAAAGCTTTTCGAACCTTACTTACACAAGAGTCTAATAAAAAAATTAAAAATGTTCTGGGAATATTTATTCCTACAGGTATGGTTGGGCCTCTACTGGAAATATCAGGTGTTGACGGAGAAACACCGAATCATTCACTTCATACATGCGATCGAGCAAAAATCGTTACACATATGAAAGGATTTACCTGTACAGTTGCTAGCTTACTTGGTGCTGATAAAGCAATCATATCTTCAGGAGGGATTATACCCACTGAAGTTAATTTTAAAACAATGGAATCTCGTCTCGTACCAGGGTTATACCTGGTAGGTGACGTGCTCAATATTGACAGACCTTCAGGTGGCTACAGTCTTCAGCTCTGCTGGAGTACCGGATTTGTTGCCGGTTCACACGTATAGACTAAGACATAGAAATCAAATACGTATTTGAGCACCAGTAAAAAACATGGTGCTGTTTTTTTACTACACAAAATATTTATTACTTCACATAACTTTCATTGTAATTCCCTATACTCCTAAGGATAGAAATGAGTAAGGCTACAAGTGAAGTGACTTTCAAATTTTTATTGTTTCTACGCATGCGTCGAAACGCTTATTTTAAGACTAGTACATACTCTTTACAAACGACACATTATTTATTAACAAAACACTATGAAAAAGATAAATAAACAGGGAACAAACCTCAACACACCGTGGCCTAGCCAAACGGAACATGAATCAGAAAATATCTACTTTGGAGATAAAACAACTTCTCTTGCAACAAAGGATCGGGAGTTACATATAGCATTGGAAACCGTTGCAGTAATCGGACTTGGGTATGTTGGCTTGCCTTTGGCACTCTTGGCAGACAAAAAGGGGCACAAGGTAATAGGTATAGACACCAATACAGATTTAGTAAAAAGCATACAGTCGCACAAAGCGCCAAGTTCTATAAACGAAAAAGAACAAGAAGATTTTGTACACCATCGTATTACTGCGTTGACAAAATTCCATCAGGCTCGTGATGCCAACGTCATTATTATTTGTGTACCCACACCAGTTCATGACGACCACTCACCTGACTTACGGCCCTTGATTGAAGCTGCACAAGCTGTTGCCCCTATGACACAACCTGGAACGTTGGTGATTGTTGAGTCTACTGTCAGTCCTGGAGTGACTGAGAATGTTGTTCTGTCAATTTTTGAAAAAAATAAGCAACTTGTACGGGAAGAAACACTATTTTTTGCACATTGCCCTGAGCGTATCAATCCAGGAGATCCTGTCTGGGGTTTGAGCACTATTCCACGAGTAGTAGGTGGTATAGGTCCTAAAAGCTTACAGAAAGCTGTAGCATTTTACACACATTTACTTGAAGGGAAGATACAACCCATGCATTCACTCAAGGAAGCTGAGGCAGTAAAGATGGTAGAAAATTCCTTTCGAGATATAAACATTGCTTTTGTGAACGAGCTTGCAATGTCGTTCCAAAAACTTGGTATAGACATCATGGATGTTATTGAAGGGGCATCGACAAAACCATTCAGTTTTATGCCACACTTCCCCGGTATTGGTGTTGGAGGTCATTGCATCCCTGTTGATCCTTACTACTTGATTGAAGAAGCAGCAAGGAACGGTTTCAACCACAGATTTTTGAAATCAGCACGAAAGGTGAATAACAACATGCCACGATTTACTGCTCGGTTACTTAAAAAAACAATGTCTCACCAAGGAATAAAACTAAAACGTTCTCACATAGCGCTTTTAGGACTTGCCTATAAGAAAAATATTGCTGACACACGGGAAAGTCCAGCCTTTAAGATAAAGAGTGAATTGGAGCAAATGGGCGCAGTTGTGCAAACCTATGACCCTCATGTACCTCACCTATCAAGTGCCTCATCTCTTGAAGATGCTCTGCATAATGCTTCTGCGGTTGTTGTTGCAACAGATCACAAGCAATTTACTTCAACACTTACGCCCCAACTACTGTTACAACACCGAGTCCCAATCATCTTAGATGGTAGGAATTGCTTAGATAAAAATGAATTTATTAGAGGGGGAGTAACGTATGTCGGAATAGGACGATAGCCAATAACAAAAAACCAGTATGAACATTCAAAACTTATTCAAAACAAAAAATTTCACTCAAGTATATCAAATGAATAAGCTTTGGAACGGTGATGTAATTACTACTATTAAAGAACCTAAACATAAAAAGAATAAAGCAAATATAAATGACATCAAAACTGGGGGGATATGGTTGGCATTCTTCATTATTATTTACTTTATACTTTTTATAAAGGTCCTTACGTTTGAAACCGTTTTTAACAATGCTTTCTTTGGGTTCTACAGCATTCTTATAACGGTGTACATACTTTCTCGGTTCCTACTCGCATACTTTCACAAAGAGACGCCCTATGATCCTTCCTATGAACCCACGGTCACCTTTGTTGTGCCTGCAAAAAACGAAGAAGATAATATTGCTGAAACGATACGAAGATTTGGAAACGTAAATTATCCATTGGATAAAATTGAGGTAGTGGCAATTAACGACGGTTCAACTGATGGTACCTACACAGAAATGGTAAAAGTTGCGAATGAACTCCGATCGAAAATCAAGACGGTCAAAGTTATAAATTGGAAAGTGAACAAAGGAAAGCGTCACGGCATGGCTGAAGGTGTAAAACAAGCGTCTCACGATATAATTATTTTTATTGATTCTGATTCTTTTATTGAACCAAACTGTGTTCGTCATCTTGTTAAGTACTTTGCAAGTGATTCGGTAGGCGCAGTGTCTGGGCATACAGACGTCTATAACCGCGAAACAAACTTACTCACGCAGATGCAAGCACTTCGATACTATATTGCTTTCAAAATTTACAAATCAGCAGAGTCTGTATTTGGAAGTGTGACATGTTGCCCAGGTTGTTGTAGTGCGTATCGAAGAAAGTACCTTGTGGAAATTGTTGATGAATGGCTCGTGCAGAGATTTCTTGGTGCAGAGTGTACCTTTGGAGATGATAGAAGTTTGACCAACTACATCATTCGTAACTACGATGCTGTGTACTCGCATGAAGCCTTGGCATACACAGTCGTTCCTGACAACTTTAAGGTATATGTTCGCCAACAGTTTCGATGGAAAAAATCATGGATTAGAGAGACCTTGATAGCATCAGTATTCATGTGGCGTCGACACCCTTTGGCAGCTGCCTCATACTACCTGTATATTTTTCTCGCACTGACCTCACCAATAGTATTTTTCCGTGCGATAGCGTGGTACCCAGCTGTACACCAAGTATGGCCAGTCATATACTTATTTGGGCTATTCCTCATGCTCCTCCTACATGGACTGTACTATAGAGCAAAGGTGGGGCCACGTGCTTGGGCACTAGCAGTTTTTAGTTTTTGGTTTAATAGCGTTATCTTAATCTGGCAATTACCTTGGGCGGCTATCAATATACGGGATTCTCGTTGGGGTACACGATAAATGGATACTGTTTAAATAAAAATGATATGAATTTTATACAACTTTCAAATAAAAAAATACTATTTACTGTCAGCATTGCACTAGTGATGTTTGTATTGATTTATGCAACATTTTCAAACAAACAAGCTTACTATGGGTATAGTCCGATGACAGACATATTTGCATGGATTGCATCAAACACGTTTTATTCCACCATCTACAAAGTTCGTGCACAGAATATTTCGAATGAAGCTGCTGCACTTGTGTTTAAAAGTAATAACATATCCGATTCAAATGAACATACAGGTAATGCTATAGCATTACCTGTACTGGTATACCACACGGTCGAAAATGGATCAGAATCTTTAAATCTACAACGAGATGCTTTTGAAGATCAATTGTTCGCTCTAAAAAAAGCTGGTTGGGAAACCATAACATTGAAAGAATTCCAAGCATTTATGCGAGGCACAATGACCCTACCGGAGCGGTCATTTCTTCTTACATTTGATGATGGTACAAAAAACAGTTACCACCCGGTTACTCCATTACTTCGTGTCCTCGACTACACAGGGGTATCATTCATACTTCCAAAACATTCTATAGGTACAGAGTCACACTACTATCTTTCTGATCATGAAATAGATACCATGCTTGAAAGTGGAATATGGGAAATCGGTTCGCACGGCATGGATGTACACGAGTACCAGCCAACAGATTCAAAAGACACCTACGAAGCTCCTCTCGTAAATTATATTTGGCTTGAGAACGAAGGTCGCACTGAGACGCGCGAAGAATACCTCGAGCGTATCAATATGGATTTGCTTTCAGCTCGGGAGGCATTGGAGGACAGATTTGATGTGGTAGTGAGTTCTTTCGCCTACCCTTTTGGAGAATATGGTCGTCCTACAGACAGCAACCAAAATGCAATACCTGGAGCAGTAATGGTAGCGGAACGTATCTACGAAACTTCTTTTTACCAGTGGCGAAGGGGAGGCGAGTTTTCATTCAATTACCAAAAAGACGAATCACGTTCACACCTTTACAAACGTATTGAACCAGATGCACAGTGGTCAGGAGAAGAACTTGTGCAACGTTTGGAGAGTGGTTTGGCAAAAACACTTCCCTATGAAAGTCCACGCCGAGATGATGAGGGTTGGTTACGTAACTGGGGAAAGGTATCTTTTGCCAATTCCGTCATTACTCTCAAAGCCGAAGATTTCGGGACTGGGGGAACAATATTCCTAGACGGGAGTGGTCATTGGGAAAATTACACAGTCACCGCACGACTTCAATCCCCTACAAATACCGGTTTTTCCTTACTCGCTCGATTCAAGGATGACAACAATTTAGCCATGTGCAATTTTAACCGAGATTTCGTACACATAGAGCAAACAATTTCTGGAAAACAGAGAGTTATTGAGGGTGTACGAGATGGAGGACCCTATGTGCCTCAGGGCACGTTTGAAGCTCAGGCGGTTGTGAACGGAAGAACTATCTCATGCGCTATCAATGGGGAAGTGCTCGTGACCAGCAGATTTCTTGATCCACAACTCTCTGTTGGAGGAGTTGGAATAAAAACATGGAGTCCTGAGATTGGGCTGGCGTCTGTTGTTATAGAAAAATTTACCGTTGAAAAAAATTAACAGGCACCAACAAGAGGTATGCACCGAGTACTTTTGATTAGCACTAGTGTTGTACTAGCAGTAGGAAGTATTGTGTGGCTTGTCTACAAATCAGAAACATCACCTACATATATAGAGACCCAAGAATATACACCTGCTTCAGAAAGTGTTTCTACAAGTTCACCACTAAGTCCTTACAGTACAAGCTCACCCAAAGAGAATACTAGTACTACTACTAGTATTCCTCGGAACGGTGGTGAAAAAACTGATACAAGGAAAGCTGTTTCGAATACACAAACTGAGGATTCTAAACCAAACGAACAAATACAAACCTTTCTTTATACATTTAATGTTACTGAGATACTTGAAGAAAGTGGATCCTCAAATTTAAGTTCAAGTCAGTATTTTTGGCTCAACTCTGGTGCTAAGCTTGTTATTTCAGAGGGGATTGGAAGCACTATCAGAGGTGCCCTCGCTATTGAGGACCCTTGGAGGCGTACTTACGCAGAAACTAACCCTTTGGATACCGACAAAGGTTTATTTCCTCAAAATCTTTTTCGTCTTATCACCCAATCGGTATGGGAAAATGTTGACCAAGAACTAGAATTTTCGATACAAAAGGTTAATGCATTAAATACAAGCGACCGTGATGCATTTAGTGGTATATTTCTTATGAGTCGTTACGTAAATAGCGATACCCTATACTACGCTGGTATACGTATGGATGGGAAAGCGGTAATAAAGAAAAAATATCGTGGCGTGTACTATACACTTGCTGAAGCTCAGCTTTTCACCTCACCTACACCATATGACAGGGTACGTTTCCCTAATCTGATTCCTACAAATACATGGTATCGTATGGAATCACAGACAATAACAATGTCTTCAGGTACGGTACAAATCAGATTATCCTTTGCTTACTCATTATCGGAACCTCTTGAAACAATCCTCATTACTACTGATACTGGCATATTTTGGCCACCGATTACAACCAAAGGGCACACTGGTATCCGTACAGACTACGCTGATGTTCTATTTGATAACTATAAAATTACAACTCTCGTTACTTCTATATAAAAGTTGTCAAGTTAATATTTTCGAGCTGTGGAAAACTTTTTTCTTCATGAAACAAGCTCTGCTTGTAAAACAGGGTCAGAATATTAATGCGTTTTTCATGAAGTTTAGACACTCGAATCCAGATTTCAAACAAAAATGGGGTGCTATACTCCTATCTGGTACCTACTCTTTGTAACACACGAGTTGGTACTGTTATTAAAAATGTTAAAAATTAAATAGAATGTTAGAAACAAACCTCATGCCTTATCCCAAAAGGAAGGCTTTTTCTTTATCCACGCAGAATGTCATTTTGTCTGGACTTGCGGTCATTATGAGCGGAGTACTCATCGCTGCCCCTAGCTTCGCACCACGTGCAGAGGCAGCAGAAGCGCGATCTGTCTCGTCACCGTTCCTTTACACGTTTAACGTAAACGGTGTCCTCAATGAGACTGGTTCTATGTCAGAAAGTTCAAGTCCCTATTTTTGGCTTAACTCTGGTGGAAAAATGTTAATTAGAAATGGACTTGGAAGCACCATCATGGGAGCACTTCCCACAAGTGACCGATGGAGTGCACTATATAAAAGTTCAAGTTCTGTCGACACTGATCAAGGTAAATATCCGCAAAACCTTTTTAGATTGCTCACCCGTTCAAAATGGAACAATGCAAGTCAAGAGGTAAAATTCAGAATAGACAAAATCAACACTACAAACACCCCAAATCGAGATGGCTACAGCGGTATACTTCTCATGAGCCGATATCTTGATGGTAACAACCTATACTATGCGGGTATCCGTATGGATGGAGAGGCGGTGATTAAGAAAAAAATAAACGGCACGTACTTTACTCTTGCAAGCAAGAAAGGGGTGTTTCCAGGTACTTACAACAAATCAACAAATCCAAACCTCATTCCTGAAAAAACATGGATGCGTTTAAAGAGTGACGTACGAACACAGTCCGACGGGTCAGTAACTATTACCCTGTCACTTGACCGTGGAAATGGCAAATACGAAACAATCCTAACAACTAAGGACACAAAGTCGTATGGTGGGGCCACGCTTACAAAAGATGGATACGTGGGAATACGTTCAGATTACATGGACTTAGAGTTTGACAACTTCCGAGTACAATCCTAGCTCGATTATTGCTCGCACACGAGTATAGAGGTTAGAATATATTGCACTGCCACATATATGTCGGCAGTGCAATATTCATTTAATCTTCATGTAGTTTACGTAATATAGTGAGATATGAAAATTCTTATTGTTGAAGACGAAAAGCGCCTGGCGACCACAATTAAACGCGGGCTTAAAACAAGGGGTTACGCTGTCGATTTACTGCATGACGGGGCGGAAGCAAAGCAAAGAATTCTCATGTATAGAAACGAATACGATCTAATCATCCTTGATCTCATGTTGCCAGGCCTGTCTGGAGAAGAAATTTGTAAAGAGGTTCGTGAGGCAGGAGTAGTAAACCCAATACTTATATTAACAGCAAGGAGCGAACTTACCACAAAAGTTGACTTACTTAACGCTGGTGCTGATGATTACATGGAAAAACCTTTTTCATTTTCTGAACTGGAAGCTCGTGTTGGTGCACTACTCAGGAGGCCCCATGACTCTCTCCCAACTGAACTCCGCTCTCCAGAAGGAAGCATAATGCTTGACAGAAAGACACATACTGTCACAATCTATGACGCTAATGTTCCACTGACACTTAAGGAGTTTATGCTCCTTGAATACTTTCTTCGGAATCCTAACAAGGTGATAACACGAGATGAATTATTGGAACATGCTTGGGATTTTAGTTTTTCGTCGTTTAGTAATGTTGTAGACGTACATGTTAAAAATTTACGCAAAAAGCTTGAAGCTGCACGTACAAAAGCTCGGATTGAAACCGTTCGTGGGGTGGGCTACCGCTTTGTTGGATAAGTATCACTTTGATATTTATTTCCGGGCTCAGGTTCATGTTGCAACACTGCAATTTTCTTACCTCATTTTCTTGTTACTCTTTTTTTGGCTAACACTCAACAAGACATACGACGAACTCAAAGATAATCTTATTGAAAACATAATGGCAGTGATATCTGATCCTGCTATAGAACTTTCAGAAACATTGCCTCAAATAGTCAACAAATCAAGCATAGGTGATGTCTTGTATGTGTTTTTTGGACTTGCCGTCGCTACCATTATCTTCAATTATACGATTGCACTGTTTACCTTTAAGCCTATCGGTAATGCTTTAAACCTTCAGAAACGTTTTATTGGTAACGTAGCGCATGAGTTACGTACTCCACTTTCACTTCTTAAAACAAACACGGAAGTAGCACTCATCACTGAAGAAGTGTCGGAAAGTATGAAGGAAATACTAAATGAAAACATAGAAGAAATTGATCGTATTTCAAATATCATCAACAACCTTTTGTCACTCAACGCTCTGTTTCAAGTCGACACAATAACTTTTGTCGATGTAAACCTCAAAAGTGCAATTGAAACATCTGTGCAATCACTCAGGGATCGTGCAAGAAGCCAAGGTGTCATTCTTAAAATTAAAGGAAGCAAACACCTGGTGGTGCATGGAAACAAAAGTGCACTTGAACAACTGGTAACGAATCTAATAAAAAACGCCATTATTTACAGTCCTAAAAATAAGAATTTACCAGTATATGTTACTATTAGTCCCGACAATCTTGGACATATAAACTTAACCGTGAAGGACAGAGGTATCGGCATAGAACGGAAAGACCTTTTTCGAATTATGGAACCTTTTTATAGAGCGGAAGAATCGCGTAAGCGCGAAGAGACTGGCTCAAGCGGTTTAGGACTTACTATTGTTAATGAAATAGCAAAGCTACATCGTGCAAACGTATTTATTAAGAGTGCTGTCGGTGAAGGAACGTCAGTTCGAGTACGTTTCCCAGAAGCTGCACACTGGATTGCACACTCTAAAATCCCCCTATAGCGGAAAACTTTAAGTATACAAAATAGTAGACCGCTTGAAATATAAATTTCAGGCGGTCTAATTGATGGTACTTTGCCACTTATTGAACACGTACGGTAGAATGGAGCAACGCTTTTTGTATTGCGTAAGCTAGACGCTTCTTATCATGTCGAACCGAGGCACGTAGGTGGGCTAGCATATCTCCAGCAGTTTCCTTTGTTGACGATGGCTCACTCATCAAAAGAGGTCCAGAAATTATTGTACATTGCAGGTCATCAGAATGTTCAGTAAAGGAAACATATACCTTCTCCTTATCATACATCAAGGCTTGGTTATGGGTAGGCTCTTGTGCATTAACAATTACCGTATCAAAAAAATCTTCCCGTAAGTAGTTGTTAATACATCTCATGTGGTCAAACGCTGTCCAGTGTTTAGGAATATGACCTCGTTGATTCATGAGATTCGCCACATAAATCTTAACGGCATTTGATTCACAAAGAGCTTTTTTAATCTCATACACCAAGAAATTTGGAATGATTGAACAGTAGAGTGTACCTGGACAAACAATAATCACATCTGCACAACGAATAGCCTCAACCGCACGCATATTGCATTCAACCTCAGGTTCAAGCCATATACGTTCAACTCCACCTTCAGAAAGTATGTCTTTACGATACAGTTCATCCTCACAAATAAGCACTTTGCCACTTTTTAATTGGACATGTACCTGTGATTCAGAAAACGTTGCGGGACACACATCACCTTCAAGTTTAAACATGTCCCGTATGGCATCAAGTGCTGCTTGTGTTGGACCAAACTCTTGTAAAGCGGTAGTAACAATAATGTTACGTGTCGTGTGGCCATGAAGTCCTCCACCGGTGAATCTGTGTGCAAAAAGCCATGCAACCTCCTCAGGCTTGGGATGAAATCCAAGTATACATTGACCGATGTCACCTGGTGCAACGATGTTGTAGTCAAAACGTAATACCCCACTTGATCCGCCGTTGTCGGTTGTCGTGGGTATTGCTGTGAGGTGAATTGGGTCTGCCTCAGAATATACATGCGTCTTAAAATACATAAGTGCTCGCAGTGTATGATACTGACCAGTACCTCCTCCTAACGTAACGATGTTCATGATTTTCCTCTCTTTTTAGGTTGTACAGTATAGGTTGATGATGTACGAAACTATGTAATCAAAACCCAATGTTGTTGTAGACAAGTATGAAGCATTCAATGTACTTTCTTTCTCAACCAATAGTACATACATGGAGTGAAGATGGTATGAATATACCGAAATATATTTTAAAAAAAATAATTTCATACTTTGAATCAGACATTCCATACTATTTTGATGGAATAGTAACTTCTATGGTAAAATGAACGATATGAAATTAATCACAACAATAGCTATAGTTGCTTTAATCGTAGCTGGGGGCATTTTTATTTATTTTAAGTATTTTAACACCATAAAAATCGAAGATAACGATATCGAAATAGCACCCGAATTTGTAATAGATGAAAGTCAAATCATTCCACCTCCAGTGGAAGAGCCGGAAGAAGTTGTGGAAAAAGAAACAGTGCTAGGAACATCTGTAGAGAACCGAGCTATTACAGCTTACCACTACGGGGAAGGTGAAAAGGAAATACTTTTTGTAGGTGGTATTCATGGTGGCTACTCTTGGAACACAGCTCTTCTGGCCTATGAACTTATGGACTATTTAGAACAGAATCCAAACACTATTCCTGAGGGTGTACGTGTAAGCATTATCCCCGTCCTTAACCCTGATGGACTTACTAAAATCGTAGGTACTGCAGAAAGATTCTCTCTAGCGTCCATACCTCAAGTACAAGCTGACACGGTGGCAGGACGCTTCAATGCAAACACCGTTGATCTAAACAGAAACTTTGATTGTGATTGGCAAACAAAAGGTACATGGCAAGATAAAGCAGTAAGTGGTGGTAATGCACCGTTCTCTGAGCCTGAATCACTTGCTTTTAAAAAGTATATTGAGTCAAGCAAACCGACAGCCGTTATAGTTTGGTACAGCTCACTTGGTGGAGTATTCGCCTCAAATTGTCACAATGGAATTTTACCTGAAACAAGTGCACTGACGACTCTTTATGCGGATGCATCGGGGTATCAAGCATATGAGAATTTTGACTTCTACGAAATTACAGGTGATGTCGTAAATTGGCTTGCTAAAAACAACATCCCAGCTATCAGCGTACTCCTCACGACACACGACGACACCGAGTGGAACAAGAACCTTAGTGGCATTGAGGCTGTTCTCAATCATTACGCAGAATAATGTTTAACCTCTCCTCACCCAAGCTGGCTGTTATCCTACTCACTCCAGTTCTCGTTTTACTATTGCTTGCATTTATATTTATAGATGTTCCAGAAGAGAAGCCAGTGCCTGTAATGAAAGACGAACTTGTTCAAGACCCAGTTGATGTTGAAGAACCTTTAGAGCAAGTCACGATAGGAAATTCGGTATCAGGACGACCAATTGAAGCCTATACTTTTGGGGAAGGTGACACCCACCTACTTTTTGTAGGTGGTATCCATGGCGGTTATGAATGGAATAGTGTACTTCTGGCATATGCTCTTATTGATCAACTTACTGCTACCCCCAGCCTAGTCCCTCAAGACCTTCAGATATCAGTAATACCGTCTGCAAATCCAGATGGGGTATTTGCAGTGCTTGGTACAGAAGGGCGCTTCACGCTCGATGAAGCAAGAAAAGTAACGGATACAACAGGGAAGGGACGCTTCAATATCAACAATGTCGACTTGAATAGAAATTTTGACTGCAAGTGGCAACCAAAAAGTACATGGCGTGGCACACCGGTCAGTGCAGGCACTTCTGCTTTTTCTGAACCTGAAGCGAAGGCATTACGAGATTTTGTTCTTAAAAAAAAACCTCAAGCTGTTGTTTTTTTTCACAGTCAATCAAATGCTGTCTACGCGTCTGAGTGTCAAAACGGCATTCTTCCTGTTACCAGAGATATTATGAACGCATACGCCAGAGCTTCTGGATACAAAGCTGTAGACATTTTCGATGCATATGAGGTTACTGGTGACGCGGAGGGATGGCTTGCTTCCATTAATATCCCTGCCATAACAGTAGAGTTAGCAACACACGAAACGATCGAGTGGGAAAAAAATCTGGCGGGCATTAAAGCACTCTTTGAGTACTTCGGACATTGATTCTTTAATTAGTTCACGCACGCATGTGCTTCTATCTTTTAAGAGCATTTATAATTCATACAGGTTCGAATGTTTGTGTGCGTTATTGGCACAAAACAGGGGTCTCATATATTTTGTTTCAACAAACGTAAAGGAAAAACCATTTGCCTGGCTACGCAGTCATAAAACCGCACAGCTCCGAAAACAAGCCCGTACAAATGTGTCCGGGCTTGCTTGCTATACACTGAAGTACTTCCTGTATTGTAAGTTCTGTAGAGTTGAGTGGAGTGCACTTAGAATAGCAAGTTTAAGATAAAGAGAAGAATAACGGCGCCAATGACAGCCCATACAAACCCCATAATGTCTGTAGGTCTATCCGCACCAGGCGCCCCAGACCTAACTCCCGTTTGATCAGCAATCCAACCTCCCAAAAATGCTCCAATGATACCAACAACAATATTACCCACTATTCCCAAACTGGAATCTGCTCCTACAATAAGAGACGCGACCCAACCTGCAATTCCTCCAAAGATTAACCATAAAACAATATTCATAGTACAAGTATTAGATTAATAATTAATTTAACTCAGAACTGGTTCCCACATCAGTGGTGTCGTCTGTTGGAGCAACATCAAGTGTTTCATCATCGTCCTCCATTGTTCTTTCCCGCACTTCATTTTCCAGTCGTTCGTATCTCGTCTCAAAATCAACCAGCGCATTTTCGAACTCTTGTTCAACAATCTGATCCACATCTACTCCTGAACGATTGAATGCAACCCAAGAAAACACCATTGCTAGAACAGCTACGACAATCGCTGTCCATGCCACCGCATCTCCACTTTCTCTTGTATCTCTGTTCATAGTCATGAAGATTAATGAATAATGTGTACGATATGCTAAAAGTGTACGTACTTTATACTATACAGCACAGCATAAATGCGTATATATTTACAATTAGTAAATATATTTATTACTACTTTTTGCAATAGAAAATACACAACATGTAAAAAAACATATTATCTTACAAGTTATTAACGTACTCAATGATAAAAGTGTGTTATTTACGAACTTGAATCTGCTATACTGCAAGGATGGAACAAGAAATTAAAAACAAACTTGATGCTCAAGAAGTAAAACTTACTGCTATTTATGAATCTGTTGAGAAGACACGTAAATATTTTATCACTATGCTATGGATTACCTCACTCACCATACTCCTACCATTCATTGGACTTATCTTTTTGATACCGACGTTTTTAAACTATACCAGCTCTTTTGAGGGTATTGTCTAGGTTTTCGACATATTAAGGTACACATATCCCTCACGAACACAGAAGTTCATGAGGGATATGTTTTTTATCTAATGCTAGCCGTTTTCTGGGGTAGCAACCAAATCCAGTGACAACCCTACGGTATCGCCAATTGCGTTTTCCGCTAGACTGTCAAAGAAATTTGCTGAACCAAATGTAATATTCCATTGCGTTCTGTCTATTTCAAGTTGTGCGGTAAGATGCAACTTTCCATATTGTTCAAAAACTTGAGCAGGGAAGGAAATTTCATGGGTAATATCTTTCATGGTCAATGACCCTGTGAGTACATAGGTATCTAACACCTCATCTTTAGTCGCTTGAGTGATTATAAATGTGGCAGTAGGATACTTGGTAACATCAAAGAAATCACCACTCTTAAGATGGGTCTCCAGTCTGGATTCATTTCCGGCCTTACCTCCACCAAGAGAAACGAGTCTTACTTGATTCATGTCAATGACAATTTCACCATTAAAACTCCCTGCATCCACATAAAGTACGCCTGTTTTTACACCCATAGTTCCCGTATGAACATATCCGGGGATAAGTGGTTTCTGTGCAGTCCAGACTATTTCACTTTCTTCAGAAACAAGTGTGTATGACCCGGACTCCACAGCTTTTGTGCTTCCTGGTACCTCTACCTCATCACTTCTTTGACTAATCGGGTTAGGTTCTGTTGTTGCAGTAGGGCGGATAATGAGAAACCATCCTAATAAAATTATTGCAATGGCTATTGCAACTCCAAGTAAATATTTCATAAGCATGTAATTATGCTGTTAAAAGGTTACGTAAAGTATATCCGTCTCGTAAAAAATTGGAACAAGACTAATAAAATTAAGAAGATATGTTCATATATACATAAAGTGATATGATATACTGTACATATGAAAAATATATTACTATTTGTGTTGTTTCTTATTATTCTTGGAGGAGTAGTTTTGTACTACGAAAAAAATAATACTGCAGTTCCGGAGGAGGTGCCTGACACAATTATTACCGAAGAAGATATAAATGTACCACAAGAAGTTCCTGACCCGATTACCGAAGAAGATGAAAATGTGAGTACACCTCTCGCATACAAGGATATAATCGTTGTAAAAAATCTAAAAAAGGAAGCGATTGCTAGCCCACTTATTATAGAGGGTGAGGCACGAGGTACGTGGTACTTTGAAGCAAGTTTCCCTGTAGTGCTTACCAACTGGGACGGACTCATCATTGCACAAGGTATAGCGCAAGCACAAAGCGACTGGATGACTGAGGACTATGTGCCATTTGAAGTTACGCTTACATTTGAATCACCGTATAAAGCTGGCGATCCTGAATTTATGCAACGAGGTGCACTTATACTTAAAAAAGACAACCCATCAGGTTTACCTGAAAACGACGACGCGTTTGAAATATCCGTGATGTTTGTCGCTCAATAGTTTTAAAAACACTGTTTGACTTCCCAGTCAGGTAAGTTAGTATAGCCCAAGAGTTTTTTTTGCGTAAATATTCTATTTACGTCATACATGAACCTTACAAGGAGGAAAGATATGCAGTTAGATAGCTCTGTTGGAGGCTATATGCCTGGCTATATCATCGATAAGTACAATCAAAAGAACGCCTACTGGGAACACGACAACAACCCCTTACGACCGCATGTTGAACTTACGGGCGGGTTACACAGTGGTGCTTTTTTTAACAGTGACCCTATCATGCACGATTTCTTTTTCTTGAATGTCGTTGCATAAAAGTTCACGGCAATTCTTGCGTCAATGGGATATCCGGCAAAAGAAATTAAACGGGTAATTGGTCCTGCAATGGGAGCGATACTGTTTTCACACCATCTCGGTGGTGTCGTAAGTCATGAAAACGGGATTTACTGCCCATCAGGTTTTGCAGAAAAAGCGTTTGATGCAAGCGGTAAGAAAATCATGATCTTCAGTCGTTGTAAAATCAATCCGTTTGAAAAAAACTTGATTTGTGAAGACGTTATCACAACCGGCGGAACCGTTGAGCGCACAATGGACGCAATCGAAAAGCAGGAGTCATTGGTGAGCGAGTTAATTTTTACACTTGTTAACCGGTCAGGACTTAAGGAAATTCGTGGAAGGAAAATTATCGCCTTATTCGATAAACATCTTCCAAACTACAAGCCGGAGGATTGCAAGTACTGTAAGATGGGCTCGATTGCACTCCGTGCAAAAGAAGGTAACAACTGGCAACTACTGCATCAAAATTACCCCACACACTGAACTGAGGAGTCTTAAAAATGAACAAGAAACCTGTTGTAATAGCGTACGACGGATTTAAAGACAAGGAGTCATTGGTACGAGAGATTGCTAAAGATCTCGACAATCCCAACATCGTTAAAATTTTATCTGTTATAAAAGTTAACGATGCAGTTTTCATTCCCGAAGTAAAAGGCCCAGGCATTATGTGGCTCATCTGGCAAGAGCTGAAGAAAAGAGACCTCCAACATGTAATCTTGATAATGTTGGATCTCAAGCTCGCAGACACTAACGGTACTTTGAAAAACATTGCCAGTCATTTCTTTTCATACCAACAGAACATACTCACTGTTCGGTCTAACCTTTCGGGAAAAGGGTTCCTTGAGATTCGCAGAACCTTCCCTGGTATCAAAATCGCACTGGTAAGTTTCCTGACTGACAACACCGAACAAGACTGCTTGGAGCAATACGGACTTTTCCCTGAAGAAAAGATTCTCCATGACATGCGGATTGTCCAAAGGAAATACGACAGAGTTCGAGTTGACACTGACCCAGTATTTGCCTTTGACATGGTGGTCTGTTCACCGAAGGAGCTCCAGTATCTTGAACGTAACGAACCACACCTGTTTGGTAAACGATTTGAAAAAATCACTCCTGGAATCCGAGACGAATGGATGAGGAAAGGTCAACAGGAGAGAGTAAGCGGTGTAGCTCAGGCGATGATTGACGGTGCTGATTATGTTGTTATGGGCTCACAGCTCAAGGAGGGTAACCCCAAAGGGGCCATTTCAGCTGAAGTAAGTCTGCTTCGTACAATGACTGAAATCGAAAAGGCGTTGCAATACGAATGCCAACAAAACTGAAAACAGCTATATGTTCCTTTACCCAACCCCGCATCCGTGCGGGGTTGTTTTGTTTTTTTACATTCTGCTATACTTACTTCTATGGAACTACAAGTGGGGGTTAAAGTCTTTTTAGAAAACAAACAAGGTGAGTTTCTACTGCTCCACAGAAACCTTAAAAAATACCCTGACATACAAGGCACGTGGGATATTGTAGGAGGAAGAATCGATATCGAAACTCCGCTTGTTGAAAATTTAGAACGAGAAGTCTTTGAAGAAACAGGCTTAACTATTACCTCACAACCTAGGCTGTTGTATGCCCAAGATATATTTGTAGGAGAGAAAAACCATATTGTCCGTCTCACCTACAGAGCAACTACAGAAGGCGTAATAGTGCTTGATACGAGTGAAAATGATTCATGCGCTTGGCTTACGATAGATGCTATGAAAGAGAAAGATGACTTAGATATATATATTAAGGATATTCTCGACCAAAATTTACTTAAATAAAAGCAAAAAACGGTTGACTTATTACATGCTTAAGCTAGCATGGACGATAGATTTTAGATGTGATGTAATGTGCTTTACATGAACCTCAAAGGAGAGAACGTCAATGGCAAACGATGAATACTTTAATCGGATGTACACTGAAAAGGGAGCAATCACTTCAGACAAAAATGGAACTCGAATATTCCACAGTACGAAGGTTATGGAGGACCCTTATTTACTTGACCGTACAGCATTTGAGTTGATGTGGGAGCTGTTGAAATGCGGGTGTGACCTTTCGAGGATTACCAAAGTTGTTGGTGTTGGGAAAAAATCTGAATTATTAGCCTCTGGTATTGCTCGTCACATAAGCGAAAACAACGACGATACTGTTCTTGGAGTGTTTACAGAGGAATCAAAAGATTCTCAAGGACGCAACACTATGGTTTTTACGAGTACGAGTGTGCAGGCTGGTGACTGTGTGGTGTTATGTACAGACGAAATTACATTGTGTACAGATACACTCCATACGGCCCAAGCTGTGGAGGAGAAGGGGGCATTTTTACTTCCCTACGTTAGTGCAATTGTAAACTGCACAAAAACAGCAAAACTTATGGAGATAGAAATTGTTTCTATTCTTCATGGTTCTCTAAAAGAACCCCTAATACAGAACTGATTTTACCTGTAACAATTTTCTAGCCCTACACAACCCCGTGTAGGGCTTGGTTGTTGGGTAATTTTCTGAATTAGCACTCTAATTGCACAACTCACTTCTTTAAAAACATCTCTCGTGGCGAACAAAACTTTAGACGTTTTCTAGGACGATTATTTAATTTGC
>LCCS01000015.1 GCA_000998045.1 Parcubacteria group bacterium GW2011_GWD2_42_14 | reverse complement strand
GGAATGAGTACTACAACAATCTAGAACATTGCGGACTTGATGGAAAGACTCCTAATGAAGTACTGTATTCATAACCGCCATATGTCCTTGCCTAAAACACTTCATAAAAAACACCCTGTCGTTATTTTAATGCTTCCCACGTTGCAGAAAGCAGTGGATGACGTTTTGAGACACTGTTTTCCGGAAAGTATCCCGTACCGATATTCCATATCATCACGCCACCTAAATTCATGCGCTTCATGTAAGCAACCTTTTCTTCTACTGAGCGTTTGTTTTCATATGAAATAAAACCACACTCAAAATCACCTATTTTTTTTGAGGAAGAGAGGTACGGGACTTTTGCTTTACTGTCCCATTCCTCATACTTCCTTTTGTAGTAGTCTTCCATCATTGTTCGCATACTCATCGTATGCATGTCTCGTGAATAAAAATTTGTCGGAAGCGTTTGGTTTGGTCTTTTTACTGGAGATTCCCAACAGGTCGCATACGTACCTATACCTATTCCTAGTTTGTTTTCAGGTACACCCGCTCGCAAGTAGGCGTAGACTGATGTCTTAATAGAAGCTGGGGTATTGATACCTTCTCCCCCAAGAGCGCCCCCATGCCAACTTTTCCAGCCTGACCAAGCACCTGCCATGGAGTAGCTCATAATAAACATCTTATCAACATACGGGGATAGATTTTTATAGAGAGAAAGATTTTTGCTAAAAATAATACTGCTAGGGACCCAATTTACTGGAACCGTAATAATAATATCCGGATCTGCCTTACGAAGGTCCTGTACGAGTTTTAAAATTTGAGGCTCATCTTGCGCGCGTATAGGCTCCCAGTCTATGTCGACACCGTCATAATCAATATCATTCAAAAGCGTAATAATATTTTTAACAAATTTTGCTCGATTTGCATCAGAGGTTGCACTAAAAAATTTGTCTTCTTCATTTGGACCACCCAACCATACGAGCTTTTTTACACCCGCTTTCTCAGCCCGTTCACCAACATCGAGGGCCATTTTTCTACCGTCACCATTGGGGAGATGCCAATGTTCATTAAGGGTACCGTCCGCTTGTACCCCAACACCACCCACAACAACATGTGTCATGAGTGAAAAGTCGATATCCTTAGGTTTAAGAGTGCCATTTTGATATCCCACATAGTAGGTCAAGAGCCATAAATCAGTTTCACTTGTTGTGTTCGTTTGAGTCGGGTTCGTGCCAAGAAGTCTTGCGTGTGTAATTGAAAAGGGGGCTAAAAATAAACTTATAAGGAGTGTTGCTCCAAGGATTTTGTGCATGTTCATAGCTGTAGTATAGCAGACGTATGAGTTGTACTTAACTTGCAAGTACTGGAGAGTTGCGGAATTGCCTCTGTTTGTGGTAGGGTAACAAGCACTACAGAAAACGTAGCAATACTTTATTGCGGGGTGGAGGAGTAGTACCTCGGAAGGCTCATAACCTTCAGGCGCCGGTGCAATTCCGGCCTCCGCAACATTTCAGAGTTAAAAGTGTAATGTTAAAAGTTGAAAGTAACGAGTAATAAGCTCTGAGTTAACTCAGAGCTTATTACTTTTAACTTTATGAACTTTGAACTTTCAACTCCGTTTTTTACTCAACTTACTCGTAACTCAGAACTCGTTACTCGCTTTACTCGCCTATATGTATTGAAATTCGCGAAATACCTGAGCATACAACTCTATAACACGCTTTGCTTCTCGTTGCGTCAGTATGTAGTCCCCTCCTTCATGTGCTATTTGATTTCGGATTTTATGAGCTTCCCATGCAGCATCGAGATTCTTCACATCACCTCGAGTTGCTGCTTTAAGTTTTTCTCCAAGTGAGACACCTTGGTATCCCACTCGAGTAAAGAGCTCATCAAGCATCACATCTGATTCAAGAATCGCAAACCTCCAATCGCTTGGATTTTCTGAACTTACATTTTTAAGCACCTTTTCCCATCGCTCATTTCGATACGGCTCAGTCACCTTCGGTATCGCAGCCTGAATTCTTTGTGTCTCACGCGCACGGACTTGATTCGTTCGAATCGTAACGTACACAATCCCTCCAAGGAATACGAGTGTAATTATCGTTCCTATAAGCATTACAGTAGCTATGACACCCTTAATCAAACCCTTAAAACCAGCATCTTCAAGTGCATTTTCCGGAACCCATCCTTGTTCACCATCTTCCTCGGTTTCAATAAACCACCAGAGTGCCCCACCCACTTCTACTGGGCCACCGAGTATTATTGCCTTTTCTTCAGCAGTCAGAAGTCCCACAACGCGCCCACCCCCTGCTCGTTCAAAGATATCTGTAATTTGAGCTCCTTTCACCAAACTTCTCTCTTTCCAACCACGATCACTCGCAAGCATCACTGCTGCCTCGGGCAACCAGCCCGTAACATCAGTTTCGTCACTCTCAAATAACCACCAGCGAGAGCCCCGTACTGTTTGAGGTCCTTTGGTGAGGATACCCCATTCTCCCTGTGCTACTTTCCCTACAGAAACAAGTTCATCCGGACCTTTCCATACGTCGGTATCTAAAAGTGTGCGAACTTTTGAACCAAGTTTTGTCGCAGGGCCAATACCACCCACACCTTCAACAATAAGCGTCGATTCGCGAACCCAACCATTTTTTCCAGATTCACTTTCTATGACGTTCCACCACCGTTCTTTCTCAACAGTTTCTGGACCTTCCATAAGGACGAGTGAAGTTCCAGGAGAAAAACTTCCGATTTCATTTGCCCCTGAAGGTTCAGCATAGTACGGAGTACCCAATACCGCATTTACTTTTGTGAGAAGAGCTGTGTTTTCGTCTACGGAAGCGTTATCTACCAAATACTGACTATCTCCCACCTGTATACCTAAATGTTTACTTAAAAGTTCCGGACCTCTTTGAGCCATTTGCCCTACCAAAAGGATAGCAAACAGCGTAAACATCAGGTCTTCAAATGCTGTATTGCTCGTAGTATTCTCTCCTGCTGCCATACGTTAAGTGTACCACCGCCAGGCAGTGTTTTGGGTACCCTACAGTATATTTTTTGTGAGTATATTCCCTAAAGTAAAAAGTGTTGTTTCCCCTAAATCTGGTGCCATGAGCTGAAATCCAAGTGGCAATGCCACACCATCACGCACCACAGTTCCAAAGGGTACTGAAATCGCAGGTGTTCCGATTATATTTGCTGATACTGTAAATATATCTTCTAAATACAACGCAAGTGGGTCGTTTGATTTTTCTCCAATTTTAAAAGCAGGGGATGTTGTTGTTGGTGTTGCGATAGCATCTACTTTTTTAAATACTTCAAATACATCTTTTCGTATCAAATCCCGTGCTTGCATAGCTTTATTATAGAAAGCATCATAGTATCCCGACGAAAGTACGTACGTACCCAGTAATATCCTTCTGCGAACCTCTTTTCCAAAACCTGCTCCACGACTTTGACGATAGTCATCGATACGATCCACACCATCTTTGTGAAAACCATACCGTACTCCGTCAAACCGAGCCATATTAGTACTTACTTCAGCAGGGCAAATTATGTAGTACGTAGCAAGTGAATATTTTAGCGTCGGCAACTCTATGTCAACAACAGTATGTCCTTCATTCTTTAATTTTGTAAGAGCATTCTCAAATTCAACGAGAGCATCTGGATCTATCCCGGTAGTCAAAAAATCTCTAGGTACACCAATGACGTAGGTATCCTTTTTTTCAATTCTTTTTCTTTCATTTGGAATAGTCGTTGAATCCATTTTGTCCCATCCTCGTATTGTTTCAAAAAGTATTTCAGCATCATCCACTGTCTTTGCAAGCGAACCAACAACATCTAACGAACTTCCCATGGCCATCAGACCATACCGAGAAACAGACCCATAGGTAGGTTTAATTCCAACAATTCCGCATAATGCCGCCGGTTGTCGAACAGAACCACCAGTGTCTGAACCTAATGCACACATGGCCATTTTCGCTGCCACTGCCACAGCAGAACCTCCTGAGGAACCTCCTGGAACTCTCGTTGGATCAATTGGATTTCTTGTTGGCCCAAAAGCGCTGTTTTCCGTTGATGTTCCCATGGCAAATTCATCCATGTTGGTTCTTCCTAACAACACCGCGCCTTCTTCCTTACATTTTGTTATTACTGTCGCATCGTAGGTTGCTGTGTAGTTCTCAAGGATTTTTGAAGCACTGCTTACCTTCCGTCCTTGTACCAAAAGATTATCTTTCAGTGCTATCGGTATCCCTAACAATGGATATGATTCTCCATTTGCAATTCTTTTATCTGCTTCTTTTGCTTGCTCGAGAACATCATCAAAAATCTCTAGAAAGGCATTGAGTGTATCATTTTTCTCTTTTGCATTTTTAAGAAATGCTTCAGTTAGTTCAACAGAGGTAATCTCTCCTTTGTCGAGTTTTTTTCGTGCTTCTTGTATCGTAAGCGCAGTTAGTTCAATCATACTTAGAGAATTTTTTTCACGTTAAGATATTTTCCATCGGTACTTGGCATTTCTTTCAAAATTCGTTCCGTATACTCACCTTCTTTATGTATAACCTCATCCTCACGCATAACATTGTATAACAAAGGTTTTTTTCTTTCGTTTTTTATGTCGGCAGTAAATGTATTTATTTCCGAAATATACTCAAGGATAGAGTCCATTTCCTTGGTTAGTGTGTCTAACTCACTATCATCAACAGCGAGTAGGGCTAATTCTGCAAGTTTTTTTACTTCATCTCTATGAATCATGGAATTGACTATACCACGGCTGCTTTCGCGATTCCACAAGAAAGTAAAAAGTTCATAAAGTGGAAAGTTTATAAAGTTCATAATAAAAGTTACGATATTCGTTACTTTTAACTTTCCACTTTTAACATTTAACTTCGTAACCGTTTGAGAAATTCCTGTTCATCAATCATCTCAACTCCCAATTGTCGTGCTTTGTCTACTTTCGACCCGGGGTTTTCACCGACAACCACAAATGCAGTACTTTTTGAAACAGAACTTGTCGCCTTGCCACCAGCTTGTCGCACCATGTCCTCTGCACGCTCGCGAGAAAGTGCCGGCAGAGTTCCGGTGATAACTACTGCCTTACCTCGCAACACACCCTGTACCGTTTCTGCTGAAACTTCATCAACCTCTATGTGTTGTAACAACGCTTCAAGTGCTTTTGTATTTTTTGAATCTGTAAACCATGTATGCACGGACTCAGCAACTATAGGCCCGACCCCTTCTATAATCTCTAGTTCTTCCCGAGACGCATACCGAATCCTATCAAGTGAACCAAAATGTTGTGCCAGATAGCGAGCAGTTTCCTCCCCCACTTGGTCTATCGAAAGGCCAAAAAGAAGCTTGGGCAAGGGTACGCGTGTTGCTTCCTTAATAGCCCCCAAAAGGTTATCTATGGCTTTTTCCTTAAACCCTGGCAAGCCATCAAAATCTCCTTTTTGGAGCGTGAAGATATCAGCGTATGAGGTTACCATACCTTGCTCCAGAAGAAGATTTACCACCTGTGGCCCCAATCCCTCTATATTGAGAGCTTTTTTTGAAACAAAATGATGAAACTTGCGTGCAACCTGCTCAAAGGAATCTCTGTTGACACAACGCCACGCTGCCTGCCCTGGAACTCGCTCTATTGACCCGTCCCCACCGCACGCGTCCACTCGTTTTGGAAAATGGTACTTTTTTTCTTTTCCCGAACGGAGTTCCTTGACCACAGAAACAATTTCAGGAATAACATCACCGGCTTTTTGCAAAATAACGGTATCTCCCACACGCACGTCAAGGCGGTGTATCTGGTCTTCATTGTGAAGTGTTGCTCGAGAAACGAGTGATCCTGCTACACGCACAGGTGTGAGCTCGGCAACTGGTGTTAGAGCGCCGGTACGACCTACTTGAAGAACAATATCCTCTATCTTTGTTGTCACTTGTTCTGCGGGAAACTTGTAGGCAATAGCAAACCGAGGAGCATGTGAGGTATGACCGAGCACTTTCTGGTAGGGTATCTCGTTTACTTTAATAACAACACCATCAATTTCAAAGGGGAGTTTTTTTCGTTGCGAAATACTTTTCTTATAATATGTTTCTATTTCCTCGACATCATTACAATGAGCAAAATGCTGATTCACATTGAAACCTAACGTAGAGAGTAAAGTAAGCTCTTCTGTTTGTGTTGTGGGCGCGACTATTCCTGGTGATTCGTGGAGACGTTCGATATCATAGACAAAACAATCAAGCTTTCTTGAAGCAGTGATGCTCGAATCGAGCTGACGAAGTGATCCTGCTGCAGCATTGCGCGGATTAGCAAACAAAGGTTCATTGTTCGTTTGCCGTTCTTTGTTGATACGTACAAATTCACTATGGGCAAGCCATGCTTCACCCCCGACGATAATATCAACTGGTTGCGTAAGGGTAAGTGGAATCGTACGAATCGTCCTAAGATTCTCAGTAATGTCTTCACCTACCTCCCCGTCCCCTCGTGTCGCACCTTGCACAAACACACCCTTTTTGTAGGTAAGCACTACCTTGAGACCATCTATTTTATGCTCAACACAAAAGGAAAGGTCCTTTTTGACTGCGGAGCCTTCTCGCTCAAGGTGACGCATGAGCTTTTTGTACCACTCAGTGAGCTCCTCGTATGAAAAAATATTTCCAAATGACCATTGAGGAACGTCATGTCTGACTTTTTTAAATGCTGTTATGGGCGCACCTCCGACACGTTCGGACGCTGAGTTTTTTTTCTTATATGTCGGATAGGCTTCTTCCAAAGACCGTAATTCTCGCACTAGTGCATCATATGCCTCGTCACTTATTTCTGGAGCATCCTGCTCATGGTAGAGCTTCTGGTGGTGTGCTACGAGCTTTTCCAGCTGTGCCAAGCGTTTTTGAGCGTCTTTTTGCATATTCTACAGCTTACTACACAAACAGACGTCCTGCATTCCTACAGCAAGAGGACTTACACAAACGAGTGTAGTTCTAGGAAAACGAACAAAATGGAGTGAGTCCCGCCACGGGCGGGATGAACGACATTTTGTGAAGTTTGATAACGAAATGCCCTCACTAGCGTGATTGTACAAAGTCGAGCGACTCAAAAAGATACAGGAGTGTATTCTGAAGATCGCTGTAGTTATCAATAATTGCAAAGAGAGGGTCCCCATCCTCGGTATATGAAACGAATTCATTCTGGAGCCAAACTGCTTCCTGTGTAGCTGGATTGGAACCTATGTACACAGCGATTATGATAATACCATTTGCCTTGAGCTGGTTTGCTATGAGTGTGGCGTTACACATCGCCATATGTGGGTAAATATTGGAGCGTAATATGGGATCGGAAAATACTGTATTAGGCCTTTTGTTGGAAGAATCGTCACAAAATTGGTATTCGTTCGTAGCCGGATTTCCACCCGACGCCACATCACTCATCTCATCTATAATCATCTTTCCACTAGCTGTATTGAGTGCCCTGAATATTTTTGCCTCTCCGATTTCATATGTATGTAACTCTGCGTCAAAAAAGTCATTATCTTCATCAACAATAGATCGATTCCACACACCTTGAACGTGCGTCATGATGCCGTTTGGCGCCCCATCCGTAATTACTACCATCACGTCAGGGTATTCGCTATCATTTCTATCCATAGAAAAAGATTGGTCTGGCAAATCACTGAAGTCACTGCTTCCGTCCGCAACTATTCTTTCAAAGTCACCTGAGTTTTCTCCAAAAGGTAGTACAGAGATAGGAGGAGTCCCATTGTATGGATAATATTTACCCATAAGTTCAGCTCCTGCGACTGCGATTCCTAGAGAAAGGTTGGTCGCTGTAGGAGATAGGTCCATCATGGGGACATCATCCTCTTCATCTGCAGGAGTTCCAGACGTACCTTGGTCATCAACAAGTAAGTCAATATTGTCAGTCAAATTTACATCGGGTTCCACTCCTTCGGGGACACTTCGTCCCGTGTCAGTCGGATCTGTACCAAAAGAGAGAAGTCCCATGTACGGCGACGGTACCTTGCGGTTGAGGAGTCGTATGGACTCGTTTACCGCATCAAGCATTTCATTCCACTCAGTCGCTAATGTGCGGTCACTACGATCCCCATCATCATCGATACTTCCTGAACGGTCAACAACAAACATAATGTCGGCACCGTAGAGTACTCGATATTTATACTCTTGAAAACGTTCAGATGTTTTATTATTCGTTTCTTTGTCACTCTGACTATATACACGTACAAAACCGTCAAACTGCATAGCTAAAGGATTTGTTCTCTCTACTTCTACTATTACTCCCCCGCGAGTAGGATCTGTTGCACTAAACGGTATTCTGAACACACCTATTCCAGTAGTTCCGTTGTAAGATGGATTATGACCGTCAGAAGCGGTATCTGAACCGGCGTTAAAGTTGTAGGTTACCCCATTGCACACAGCAGTTTCAGTCGCACCACCATAAACTGTACTGAAATGTCGATAATCTTTATTGAGCCAGTATCTCACACATGCAAATGCTTGCTCTGCGGTATAGAGTGTCTGAGTTGCTTCACTCCGTGCACGTATTGCGGTCACCGTACGAAGTGCATATTGCCCTATGGCAAGACTCGTGAAAATCATGATAGTACCTATCAAAAGTACAACAAGTAGTGAAATACCCCGTTCGTCTTTATGTGTATGTACTAATGTAGTCATATTAGTTTGGATCATTATAGAGGGTATAAGAAACAGGTACTTCGAGCGTGTCTGGACCATCGGGCCACGAGACGCGTACTACCACACGTGCTTCATGTCCGTTCGTCGTTATCTCGATTTTTCGTTTGAAGTGTGAAAGTTTCCCGGAACTATCTGAAGAGTATTCACCGTTTGCATTTATATAGAGCGCACAATCAGCTACGCACGCAGGTAGAGGTAAGTACATTTCCCGTTCAAAGTACTCAGCAGAACAAGGGTTCGCAGGGGTGCAATGCGATAAGCCGTCAAGCCATGAAGGACTGTTGTCATAATTGTACTGACGTTTTGCTATGACCTGCTCCATACCGTCTTGAGCAAGATATGTAGCGATGAGCTGATCGTTTGAAATTCGTAAACCTCCCACCGAAGATACATAGAGCGTAATCGTGGCAGCAAAAATAGTTACCAGCACACCCACAGCAATTATGGCCTCTAGTAAAACAAACCCTTCTTGGGGACTTACGCAAACGGCACATTTCTTCGTTGTCCTGCGCAAAATATCTCTCGTAGTATTATTCATACAACTCGTTCTATTTTGCTTGGACGCCTCGAACTGCATCCGTTCGCGTAAGTCCCAATTTAAATTTATAAGTTCTTTCTGCATACGTATTTTTAATACAAACGCTCAGTAAATGATGTTTGTAATTGTACTTTCACGTTCGGAATATCCACTGAGCTCGCGGTAAGTGTAATGAGTGCCTGTATCTGTTCAGCAGGGCGAGTACCGATGATTCGTACATCAAAGTCAGTCACATTGACCGTAGGAGGGGTTAAATCTAAAGAATCTTTTTGAATAACTCCCCCTGCTAGGGCATAGGATACATTTTCACCCGCTCCTTGATTATTTAAACCTTCAATATGCGTCATATAAAATGCAGTACCCGTGCACGGTGCTGTCCCGGTACTAGTACAGCGGAAGAGCTGGCTCACCCGAGCTTCACGGGTTATGTTCTCAAGCGCGATTGTAAGCGCCTTGGTAAGCGCACCTTCTTCAGCTATGAGCCTGTACGAGCGCTGTGAAGTAATAAACGCATCAACAACCACAGTCATAGCGATAGAAATCACCGCAAACGCAAGGAGGAGTTCCAAGAGGAAGGATCCTCGCGTGGTACTGGGGGTATTCTGTAGAGGTGCATTCGTCATACTACTGGTCAATGTAAATAAGTCCGGCTTTGTTGATGACAACATCTATTGATGCCGACCCAGAAGCGAGGGTAATTCTAAGTCCATCAGGAGTTTGGTTATTTGTGTATATATGAGCCTCTGCCTCACCTCTTCGGAATAGTACGTGACCTTCCGACGCATTAGCATTGGGTGAAATTCCTCTGATTCCACCAATCTCGACATTTCCCCCCAGCTTAATCAGCTCAAAATTTTGTGTTGCGACGGTGTATTTTTCTTCACCCTCGTCAAAGGTACCACTGGCGTTCGCATCACCAAGTCCTCCATAGATACGTATGTTTTTCGGAGAGGCAGTGGTCACAAAGACACCAAACCCACTGTCAAATTTATCAGTTCCTGCTGGAAATGCGCGCCCACTGTTTCCATATGCTTGCGCTTGTGTAAGGGCGGATTCCAACTGTTGCGCTGATGTTTGAAGCTGAACGAGATTTCGTGACTCTGCACCATTAAGAAGCAGTACAGCACTTAATCCTGCCAAAAGAGCAATTACCACAAGCAATTCAATCAGCGTATATCCATTCTCTCTGAAGGAAGACATAAATTCAATTTATTACAAGAAAAACATTTTTGAGCACAAGGGAGTTTCTCCGAGTTATCCACCTTTACAGTATTTTTTTCCTGCATCATCACACGCCACTCCGGCCACAGTTGTATCGATATCGTTGGTAAGGGAGGAGTGTTCGGCGGTCTCCAACGTAGCTGCAACAACAAACGATCCACCTGCCGTACCATACCCGTACGCTGTACCTTTAGGATCTACGGGGATTGTTGGGAGAAATGTGGCGAGGGTAACTCCAGTCGGACAGCCGTTGTTTCTACTAGGTATAAGTGGCGCTGTCGGATATGCTCTGCAAGAGTTGTAATAGAGCTCTACGCCGAGTGCTATCTGTCCCACCTCACTCACCCGTTCTGCATCGCGCGCTCGCTCGCGCGCTCCCGATAAATTGGGGTAAACGATAGTCGAGAGAATAGCGATGATAGCTATTACTACGAGGAGTTCAATAAGAGTAAAACCTCGCGAAATTTTTGTAACTATTTTTACATTATTCATATATAAATATATTGTATACTCTAAGAGTACCAGCTTATGACTCTTATACACAAGTCAAAAAAGTTGAAAGTTATAATGTTCGTAAAGTTAAAACGAGTTACGAGTAGGGAGTTCTGGGTTACGAGTTAAAAACGGGTAAACTTCTTTAAATCTATTATTTTTATTTTACTCGTTACGGAACTCGATATTGGGAACTACACTACAAAAGATAAGCGTATATGTTGAACTGTGTGACATACACAATAAGTGTAGCCAGTACTAAAAACGGTCCAAAGGGTATTTCACTCTTAAGAGTTAACATTTCTTTTTCGCTACCCCTTTTCCAAAAACTTACATAAAGTTTTTGGAAAAAAATGTAGAGGAGAGAAACGCTAGCACCTATCCAGAAAGCAAAAAGAATAGCAGTACCACCAAGAGTCAGACCGAGAAACCATCCTATACCAAGTGCTAGCTTGCCATCGCCAAGTCCGAGCCAACGACCGTCAGAGACTTTCCATAGTGCATAGAATGGTAGAAAAAGCGCAGGGCCCGCTACTACCTCAGAGAGTGTCGGGGGTGTAAAAGCCAAAGATTGTTCACCCAAGAAAAGTGCGAGGAACGCTACACCAGCAAGTGCATAGGAAAACCTGTTAGGTATAAGCTTGGTACGAATATCATATACCGTGATGACCATAAAGAGCGACCATATAACGAGATGTACAATCAAGAGCCCGCCCCACTTCATTAAAAATTCTTTCTCCCCTGAAGTTATGACGGTCAAGACTGCTTCCGAAGGAAGAAACGGAAAAAGGTGGAAGAAAACGAGGAAAAATAGAATACCAGTACCAAGCTCAACGAGTGGATATTGTAGCGAAAGCTTCGTTTTGCACTCTCGACATCTACCACGTTGGAAAAGAAAAGAAAAAAGTGGGACGAGCTCATACCATGCAAGCGTTTTCCCACAGGACATGCAGTGACTCCTTCCCTTCACTGCCTGTTCACCCTTTTCATATCGCAAAATAATGACATTCAAAAAACTCCCTACAACGCAACCGAGTAAAAAAAGAAAAAAACTAAACTCAAATGTTAAAAAAAATAAATCAGACATGTTTTGAACTTGCACACAGTTGTTCCACAACAGGTGCAGGGTTTAGTGTATCACTACAAGCTATACCAAGAAAACGCCACAGCTGTGGCGTTTTCTTGGTTATTGTAGAATAGGTTAGACTAACATTCAGTTCCAGACCAAGTCACACCAGTCTGTGAGACACTGGCACTACAGTCGATGTTCGCGTTTCGTGCATCGTTAGTTACTACGAACGTACCACTTCCGGCAGGTCCACAGCTTGTCCACGTGATAGTAAGCCAATCCACGTTATTCGTATCTGCTGGTAACGCAGGAGCTGTTGCAGAAGTATCACAAGCAAGGGTGAACTCAGCTACACGACTTGAAGTCTCTTGTTTGTACGCTGAAAGCTGTGCACGTTCACGAGCACCTCCAAGTGAGGCTAGTACTACAGACGCCAAAATACCGATGATAGCGATAACCACGAGAAGCTCAATGAGCGTAAAACCTCGAGTCATTTTATTATACATAGTGTTTTTATAATTTAATAATAAAAATATACCTTCCAAAGTGTAGATATCACATTGTGAATAGGATATTTATAGTATACAAGGGTGCTTGAGCGCTTGTGAATAGAAAAAAACTTTTTTTTGTGGAAAAGTGGTGATGCGGAGTAAAGCGAGTAGCGAGTAAGGCGAGTTCTGAGTTACAAGTAACGGGGTAAATATGGCGGGGTGACGATTGCCACAGTTAAACTCGTTACTCAGAACTCGGTAACTCGTTTACTGAATTGAAGAAGTAATGCTATATATAGGAAGTATCACCGAAGCAACAAGAACACCAACACCACCTGCAAGCATAATAATCATAATAGGCTCTATAAGTCCCACAAGTGTATCCACAACATTCTCTACTTCCCTACTATAGAACTTTGCAAGAGTCCCCAGAATCTTTGAAAGTTCACCTGTCTCCTCCCCCACCCGCATCATCTGTATCATAATGGTTGGAATTTCAGGATGTTCACCAAATGCTTTTGTAATACTGGCTCCGTTTTTAATAGCGTCACGAGCTTGTATCAGCGCCTCTTCGTAGTGCACGTTTTCTACCACCGCTGCGGTGATGTCTATCGCCTGCACCATTGCGATACCGCTCGTAAGCATTGTACTCAAGTTGTCAGCCACTCGAGCCAGAAAAAGTTTTTGATACAGGCTACCTATAATCGGTATGTCGAGCTTAAGCTTGTCGAAATACCTCCTTCCTTGAGTTGTTATCGCGTACCTCCAGAGGAAAAATATCCCTACCGAAAGCACCACAAACAAAAGGAGTCCGTATGAAATAAAGAACTCACTAATACCCATAACAATTTTGGTATACACGGGAATCTCTGCTGTAGAATCTTCAATAATCGCTGTAAGCTTTGGAATCACCATCGTCAACATGAGCACCATTACCGTTACAAACGTCAAAATAATAAACGCAGGATAAATGAGCGCATGTTGCGCCTTACTGGTAACTGCATAACTTCTGTCAATGTAGTCGGCAAGGTGGTTGAAAGTTTGTTCAAGTCTACCGGTCTCCTCTCCGGCAAGCACCATGTTGCAATAAAAAGAAGAAAATATTTTTGGATGTTTTGATAATGATTTACTGATTGACGAACCAGACTGGACGTCGCTTGCGACAGCAAGAAGCGTCTTCTGAATGAGTGGATTCGCAGCCTCAGCTCCTAACAGTCGAAATACTCGCAAAGCTGATACCTGCGCTTCAAAAAGCGTTGCGATTTGCCGTGAAAGAATTACCAGTTCCTTTGTAGATACGTGCTGAAAAATAGTTATTTCACCGTGAAAAATGTCTTTTTTGTCTGCAGGTTCTACGTTGGTAATAACAAGTCCATTGCGCTGGAGTGCGGCAATAGCGGTATCCTCATTGACGGTTTCAATCGTTCCTTCCTGCTCGGATCCCGTTGCATCGAGTGCTTTGTATTTAAATAACATATAAAAAATAACTACCTTAGAGCAAACGCTCAAGACCCTGAGGATCAAATGAAGCCGCAAGTGCACTCTCCACGCTTATCTCCCCTGCACGCACAAGTCTAGTAAGTGAGTTGTTCATACTTATCATACCATCCTCAGAACCAGTCTCTATCATCGTATCTATCTCATGGGTACGACGCTCACGAATCATATTGGAAATAGCACGGGTGTTTACCAAAAGTTCATATGCAGGCACTAAACCTCCTGCAATCTTAGGTACGAGCCTCATAGAAAAAATACCACTGAGGCTAGATGCGAGCTGAATACGGATTTGATCTTGTTGATGACTCGGAAATGAGTCAACTATACGGTCAATCGTCTGCGATGCATTGTTGGTGTGAAGCGTTGAAAAGACAAGGTGACCCGTCTCAGCTGCGGTTACCGCAGCACCTATTGCTTCATTTCCTCGCATTTCCCCGACAAGAATCACGTCCATATCTTGACGAAATGCACTGTACAGCCCCGACTCGAATGTATCCGTGTCAAGATGAACCTCGCGTTGGTCGATAAGACACTGTTTTGGAGTGTAAATAAACTCAATAGGATCTTCAATGGTGACAATATGAGCTGCACGAGTTTGATTGATATACTCTATGAGTGCGGCGAGCGTTGTTGACTTTCCTTGGCCCACAGGACCTACCACAAGGAAGAAACCCTGTCTCCGTTCGGTAAAACGCAAAAGCTCTACGGGCAGATTAAGGTCAGCAATAGTTTCTATTTTGGTTGGAATGAGTCGGAGAGCAATAGAAACTGCGCCTCTCTGGATACAAGCGTTCCCTCGAAAACGTACCTTATGCGTCTCATTGTAGTATGAAAAGTCAATTTCTTTTGTAGTATCAAAACTTTCTCGCTGTTCCTCGTTAAGCATTAGCGCAAGAAATTCTGCAGAATCCTCATGGGTGAGCTCCTTAAAATCGGTAAGTGGCAACAAGGAACCGGAAACACGAATCACCGGCTTGTAAAAAGCATTTATGTGCAAGTCAGATGCTTGTTCGTCAACCACAATTCCCGCAAACTCATCAAGAGTTTTTTTATGTGCTTCTAAATCGGCTTTGTTTGTCATACGGAAATGGGTTACTAATAAGATTTTATGCTACTTCGATTTTCTTTTGTAGGAGATTCCGCACATACTCAAGCACTTCCGAAGGTAAGGTGTTCGCTTTAATAAGGTATCCGTCTATGCCAAACTCTTCCGCTCTACTTATATCTTTTTCCTGACCTTGATTGCTAAGTATTACAATAACAACATGTTCGCCGCAGAGATTTTCTTGACGAATTGTTTGTAAGACCTCAAATCCATCAACCTTTGGCATGACCAAATCAAGCAAAACGACGTCATACTTCCCGTCCGTACGCATGGCTTCAAGTGCTTTTGTGCTATCGGTAAAACAAACAACATCATATCCTGATTGTTGAAATTTTAAGTTATACATATCGAGTAAGAATGGGTCGTCGTCAACAATGCATATTCTTTGATGTTTTTTTTCTGGCATATTTATTTTTTACAATATATTTCATTATACTAGGTCTCGCTCAAATGAAGCAATACCGTCATCAGTACTTGTTGTGTTTTTTGATTCCTTAGACTCATCAATAATGGTTTCTAATGATTTTTCTTCTTCAACAATCACCTCTTCTTCCTCGACATTCATCAAACCTCCAATCTGGGCAACCTCCTCAAAAGGAATAGTTTTTTGCATCGCTTTGATTATCGTGTCTTCTTTGAGACTCAACATACCATTTTCACGTGCAATTTTATGAATGATGCTTTCGTCGGCACTGTCGAGAATAGCAGCGCGTATTCCATCATTAATTTCAAGGATTTCATACACACCTAACCTTCCCCTTGTACCATTTGGACAATTTGCAGAAGGTTCTACCATAACAACATCTTTTTCATGAGGAATTTGACTTCTGTATTTTTTTGGCAGGTCAGCAAACTGTTCGTCTATCATCTTTTTTATCGGACCTTCTATGGGTACCTTCTTTCCAGAATCAGGGCAGATACGTCTCACTAAACGTTGTGCCACAATAAGACTAAGTGTCGGTGCCAAGAGATAGGGGTCAACACCCATATCTACAAGACGTGGTACAGCTCCAGCTGCGTTGTTGGTGTGGAGTGTCGAGAAGACGAGGTGACCAGTAAGTGCAGCTTGCACAGCAAGCTGTGCTGTTTCTTTGTCTCGAATCTCCCCCACCATAATAATGTCCGGATCTTGTCGCAGTACGCTACGTATACCTGATGCAAACGTGTACCCAATATCCGGTCTCATTTGAGACTGACTCACTCCTGGAATGTTGTACTCAACTGGGTCCTCAAGTGAAAGTACGTTCTTCCCCTCTTTATCAACCTCGTTGAGCATGGCATACAAAGATGTTGATTTACCTGATCCTGTGGGTCCAGTGATAAGAACCATTCCGTATGGTGCCGCAACAGCCTTTTTGACCATATTGAGTTGCTTTTCATTCATTCCCAAATCCTGAAGCGTAATATTGCTTCGCTCACTATCAAGAATACGTAATACAGCCTTCTCTCCGTAATATGTAGGAAACGTGGAAACACGGAAGTCGATACGCCGTCCTCCAATCGTCGCTGAGAAACGACCATCCTGAGGTTTACGCCGTTCATCGAGTTTAATACCTGCAAGAATCTTTACGCGTGCTATGACAGCACGTTGCACCTTTGCCGGAAGCACGAGCGATTTATTGAGGACACCATCCACACGAAAACGAACCCGTGTCTGGTCGTATTCTGGTTCTATATGAATATCCGAAGTACGAGCATCAATAGCACTCCGCAATATGGTAGCAACTATTTTCGTAACTGGTGCCTCCTCGCGTATGTCATTTGATTGGCCTTTTTTACCTGCTGCTTGGACTGTTTGCTCTAGATCATCAAGATTTTGTGTCTCCTGCTCTTCTCCGAGGCCTGAAGTCTCAGGAGTACTTTTTTCGTCTTCTAATTTAATCTCACTCAACGCCTGTCCAACTTGACTGGATATGCCACGATACATTTCTATTGCTTTTTTGTAGTCTCGTTCACTAATCAAAAAAGCTTTGAAGGGTACTCCCTTTTTTGTCGATATAAAATTTAATGCATCAAGTGCATCTATGTTGTCTGGGTCAACAATACCAACCTCTAAAACCTCATCCACGAGTGCTATCGGCACCACATGATAGTGAATCGCCGACTCTTCAGGAATATACTGAAGTATGTCGTATGGAATTGTAATATTTTTAAGTGAGCGGACAGGTATGTCCCAATGCTCACCTTTTGCTGTTAAAATATCCAGATCAGAAACACCTCGACCTTGTAACACTTCTTCTATAGAGTGATTGGATTCTTGAGATTCCTTTGTGATATCGACGATATCACTTTCACCAATAATCCCTTTTTTTTGAAGTAACGGCAGTAAATTAAACACAGTTTTTTTGTTAAAACTAAACCTCTACAATACCTTGACTGATACTGAGGCTACTCTACGGGAGCAAATGGGTTTGATCGAACAAGGGCAGGTGTATGCAGACTGACACTCATATCAGAAAGCGCCTTATATTCCGAACTAGCAAAAAAATCAACATCAATATTGACCGAAGAGAGTTGTTTGAGGGGAACAATGATTTCACGCTCTAGCTCTTCTGTACGTTGATCAATCTGAGATGCACGTTGCTGATGTCCAGTAAAGAAATTTTCACTTGTTGCCAAATAGTACACCCCAACACCAAGAATGACGAGTAATAGAAGTGCTACCAAATGTCTAATATTTCCAAACATGTTTAATTATTTTAGCCAATATGTTTGTAATCCAAGCGTATACACTGTCCCTCGTACGGCATTTGGTCGGGTCATATCTGAAACTTCTATATGGAGTGACACGAGGTCCATAAGTGAAAGGCTCCTTTCAATATCCAGCAACAAAGCCTTAAAGTCAGCATACTCACCCTCACATTCAATGGTTAAAATTGCTTCACCCACAGGACCTTCATCTTCCTGTGCTGTTTGTTTCTTTTTAGAAGAGGCACTTACTACCTCTGACTCTAAGTACGGTACTTCAAAAGATCGAATCGATAGACGATGTTTCGTGGTAAGGGCATCTATATCTACAATAAGGCGAACAACATCAATGTCGCTTGGCAAAATCTGCGCAAGTCTCTTGAGGTTTTCTGAAGAAATACTGTTGTATTTGCGGAGGAGTGAATCATGAACTTCCAATAATTTTCCAGACTCTTCAAGAGTAGCATCCAACCGATCTTCCTGTACCTGGAAAGCGAGCAAAACATCATATGCTGGTCGAAGGTAGGTAAAGAAAAGACCAACCGCTGCTAGAAAAAAAAGAATTGGTGTAAGTACTTTTGTCATAACTATATAGTTGAAGGTGTATTGGGTAAGGTTGCGTCTACCTCAAGTGTCGTCGTTGACTCAACGGTAGGTGCTGGAGTAGGTATAGCAACTTGTTGACCCAAATTTTTCAATGCTGAAGAAAAGGAGACAAGTCCAGAATCTGCAGTGACATCAATCGAAAAACTTACTTCATTATCTTCAAGCCGTTCAAGATCTCTTACAACTGGTTTGTGCAGACTTTGGTGTAGTCGATACTGCTCTGTTTGTAAAGCCACATCTTGGAAATTTTTGGATAGGCCTGAGATAGTAACCAAGGCTGTTTCGTTGGGCATACCAGTGTACTCAAGCTCTGTGTACTGTATACGAACGAGTGTAATTGTTTCTAAAAGCGTAAATAGCTCAGACACCGCAACATGTCCCTCAAGTATCTTTTTTGCATTTGTAATATGTTTGTCTGCTCGTGACAACATAGCTACTGTTTCTTCATCAAAAGCTTCTTTTTGACGTTCCAGTCGTGCTATTTTTTCCTGAATATTACTTTCGACTATTTTCGTGTACCCAAAAACACCAAGCGAAACAACAACACTTGTAAGAAAAACCATAAACATGAGGTAGTACCCCGGTCCATGTACATCATGGCGTCGCACAAACCTATTTTTTCCACCAGCAGTTGCACTCACATCCGCCTGGAGCGACTTTTTGGGAATGAACGAAGTATTAAATTTTGGCTCCATAATTATTTAGCTTGTACACTACGCACGTACTCAATTCTGTAGGTTCATTATACCCATACATGTTGACATAGCTCTAACATGTTATCCACTACTTCAACAAAGTTAAAAGTGAAAAGTTATAATGTTGAAAGTTTGCCCGCCATGGCGGGGTAAAAGTGGGGGTTTATTTTTTATTTTCTACTTTTGAACTTTATATACTTTCAACTTTACAAACATTCAACTTTTTTAACCATCTTCGTGTAACTTACGTAATGCAACACCCACTGCTACGGCAAAGTCCGGACCTGCGTCCTTGAGGGTTTCCTCTAAAAAGGCTGGGGCTTGCACGTGTGAAAAAGGTTGTGCAAGCTCTATCTCCAACTCAAGTTGTTGACGAGCAAATTCTGGAAGACCTTTAAGTGTCGCCCCCCCACCCGTAAGCACCACCTTGGTTATTACTTTGTTGTACTTCTTTTGAAAACCAAGCAAGACACGACGAGCCTCGGCAAATATTTGCTCCATGGTAAGTGTCGCTGCATGAGATATGCGAGCAGCGTCATTGTTTGAAACACCAGTAAGAATACCTGCTTGACGCTTGATTTCTTCCGCCTTTGCAATACTTATATGCGAACTCTTGGAGAGCGAACGGGTAATATCCTGTGACCCTGTAGGGATGACATGGGAAGCAAGAATAATCCCAAGCTCCACAAGATAGAGCTTGCTTGTGGCAGCTCCTAAGTCAATAATCGCAACAGGCGCGAGACTATGCGCCACGGTAGAACGAATGTTGGAAAACACTTCTATTTCATAGAAACTCGGGGTGAGTCCCGCAAGTTTGATTGTTTCGGTGTACCTGCGCAGGGTTTCGTTGTGCATTGCAACTATGAGCACTAACTTGGTTTTAATCTCTTGTGACTCAAGCCCCTCTATATCCTTTGCTCCTAAGAAAAGCTTCTGTTCTGTTTCTGGGACTACGAAGTAGTCGAGTTGCACTTCGGAAATCGGCACAGGAATATACTTACGGGCTTCGATAGGAATAACGGTTGCCAGTTTTTGTACATCGAGTGGCGGTACCTCAATGAGTTTAACAAGACTTGAGGAAAAAGGCACCGCAACTCCGCATGTTTGCGTGGTAACACTCGCCTCCTTAAGGAGTGTCTTAAGTGCTTCAGCAAGCTTCTTTGGTGGCAGATTAGTTGCTTGTCCCACATCACCCTCAGAGTATGGACCAAGAGCTATTTCACCATAGGTTTCCAAGGTAGCAACGCCTTGCACATTTTTGAGTTGCACAACTTTTATTGCTGAGGAACCGATATCGACACCAAGAATACTCTCATCATGTTTGGAGAGTACTGCTTTTTCAAACATCTGTTTTGCTTGATTTAGGAAAGGTATGTCCATAAGGTCATTATAGCGCACACAGCCCAAAGAACGATAGACTTTTGGTATGAATATTCTCACAAGAAGTTTGCACTCAATTTTTGATTTACTCTTTCCTCGCGATATCCGTGTAAGTGTGTTTGACTCGCTTCCGAAAACTGAACTTGAGCGTTGTGCACAGCAAATTTTTTTCATGATGCGTGTGAGTGTATGGCTCCACTTCCCTACAAAAAGCCACTCGTACGTTATGCAATACAGGCGGTGAAATATCATGGTCACAAACGAGCAGCAGTACTTCTCGGAGAAACACTTGCTCCATTTGTAGCAGAAGAGCTTGCAGAACATCAAATGTTTGGAAGTTTTATGAATCCACTTCTCGTCCCCATACCACTCCATGCAATTCGATTCCATGAAAGAGGGTTTAACCAAGCTGAACGTATCGCTTCCGCACTGTGTAACACTTTGAACTGTGAAGGTATGACCCTTGAACTACACCTACTTGAACGAGCAAAGCACACAGAGTCGCAAGCACATAGTACTAGCAGAGCAAAACGTTTTGAAAACATGAAGGGAGCTTTTGTGGTGGTAGATAGAGAGCGAGTGGTCGATCAAGACATACTACTGCTTGATGATGTGATGACTACTGGAGCAACACTGAGCGTAGCCCAAAAAGCCCTTTACAAGGCAGGTGCTCGTAATGTCCTATGTATCGCAGTAGCGCATTGAGTATGGTAGGATAAGCGTTGCGAACATTTGCTTCGCATGAGTTTAGGGCTAAAACAAATGCCTTGCATTTGTTCGCCCGAACATTTGCGAAGCAAATGTTTTAGGGAGAGTTGGCTGAGTGGCACGCCCGCACACCAACCAGTGAACTTACACTGTTCATTTCATCATAAAAATCAAAGATTATAAAGCGGAGAGTTGGCTGAGTGGTCGAAAGCGCCTCACTGCTAACGAGGTGTCCTTAACCGGACCGTGGGTTCGAATCCCACACTCTCCGCTTTGTAATGTTTGTTTACAAGTTGGTGTGCGGGTAAAAAAGCGCCTCACTGCTAACGAGGTGTCCTTAACCGGACCGTGGGTTCGAATCCCACACTCTCCGCATTAGAAAAACACGCCCAGTAGGGCGTTGTTTTTGTTAACCTATAAACCCCCAGCATAGCTGGGGTGTACGTTTGAAGGCGACGCCGTATGCTAAAGCTGTCCGGCAGGACAGCTTTAGCAACTAAATAT
>LCCS01000014.1 GCA_000998045.1 Parcubacteria group bacterium GW2011_GWD2_42_14 | reverse complement strand
ACCGTGCTTCCTCGAGCTATTCCGAGGACTTCTGTTATATCTCTATGGGGAATGTATTCAGTTGTTGTGATTAGTATATTCATACATTCATAGTATACCAAGGGTATTGGTATATAGTTAGTGGCATGACGCACTTTGTGTACATTGTTGAATGTAGCAACAAAAGCCTGTATACAGGAATAACGACCGATGTTAGTCGTCGATTGCACCAACACAATGGTGAAATACAAGGCGGTTCTGTATACACCAGGTCACATCGACCGGTAATACTTAGGTACGTAGAAGAGTACGAAACAAAAAGCGAAGCCCTGAAAAGGGAACTAGAAATAAAAAAACTCACCAGAGAACAGAAGTTACGGTTGATTAGTTTGTAAGACACGGGAGGCTATATACTGGTATTATCTTTAGAGAGAGATAAATATATATAAAAAACTCGACCCGAATAAATATCAAACTTGATGAAACTTATAAAAATAAAACTAGGTCAGTTTGTTGTAGTTTTGCTAATAAGTACGTCAATTCTTTTAACTCGATCCTTTTTGAAGGGGAATATGACTCTAAGTCAAGCAATAGAAGGAGAGATTTTTATAATCTTTTTAATTGGCATTTTTAGTTGGGTTTGGAAAGAATTTCACCACACAAATTCTAAATGTAAGAACAATAATTCTAACATACCTGTTCATAACAGGTTCAGGCAAAAGAAACATTATTTTACCTTGAATGAGTCGAGTATATTTTTAGTGTTTATACTCAGCATCTTTATAGGATTGGTATATATTCCGCATTTTTTTATCAAACCACCTACACATTCTCCATTTGCACATCCATTTTCAGAATCATTCATTTTAAAAAACAGAAGTTTTTTCTCTCCACGTATTGATAAAGTTGTAGCTAAAATACTTACATTAAAAGCTGGAGGGTCAAAGGGTGAACTGAACATGGCAAATACTGATATAAATATTCACATCTCAGAGGATATACAACCCTCGTTTATGCAATACGTTATTCTTCCATTTAAACCTCCTATAGAAATAGACTATGCCGAATACCCTGTTAAAGATTTACTTATGCATATGCAATTTGAGTATAATTTCTTAAACCTAAAGATTACTCAATCATTCTGTTTTCGATTACTTCCAGTTGACGAACGTGAGTATAGATGGATTAGTTCAAATGAATGTCCTTCAAAACCTTATTCTTTTTCACTCCTATCTCCAGAGGAGAGAAACAAAGATGTTGTACCTACACAACCAAATGAAGATTCTGTTGGAGTAAAATCAACACAAGAATCAATTACTCAAAATATACCAACTACAACATCTGAAAAGTTTATAGACCCAAATGAGTTCGCAAAAGATACATGGAAAACCTATTGGAATGAAAACTGGCTATCACACAGTATAGCTTTTAAATATCCACCCGACTGGAACCTTGAGGAGAATAGGAGAAATCTTATCTTAAGTAAAGATGACACTCAAATTATTATTGATGGGGGTGTAGTAGCACCGTGTCCAACTTGCGAAATAGAGGGATACAATATCGGTAATAAAAGTGCTAAAGCTTCTAACAGTGTGAATAATGGACTTGAAGTTGGTGCAAATGGTGTCAAGTTTACTATTAGAGTCAACAATGACAACGAACAAATATTTAGAGAAATATTATCAACAGTCATGTTTCATTTGGACATGCATCCAGAAGACAAACAATTTATTCAACCATTTACACCAATACAAGATAAACCCATCGACGCAAATTCATTTTTCGAAGTTAATGCATACTGGGGTGAGTGCAAAACAACAAAACTACTTTCAGTTTTAAAAAGTAATGGAGACATTGCATATTCAGAACCTATAATCGCAAACGGCAAACCAAACTATAAACCATTTATAAAGCTCGCTTCAGTAGATGAGGGCTTTGGGCTACAGACAATAGTAGCACCCTATCTCGGATATTTAATTAATGGATTTTGTGTAACCACCCCTTCAAGTTGGAAAGCATCACTACGTGGTGTTGAGAGCCTAACTCTACTATTTGATGCTGAACATCTACCAGACAGGGTCAAGGAATTTAGAATCATGACCCTACGTTCAAATGTATCACTTGAAAATTCTTATCAAGCAGTTTACTCATATGAACTGTCAAGCTGGCCTTTAGTTAATGAGCTTGAGAGTATAACTTTAAATATACTTGAAAAGCATGGTGAAAATGACGTCTTGTTTTTATCTAGCACAAAAGATGATTTGTTGTACTTAAGATATTTTTTAAAAAATGAAGACACGTTATATATGTACATGGTTACGGTTGATATGAACATACCCAGCGATACTGAATATGAAGTCTTTTTGCAAGAATTAAAAGATTCATTACAAACGATGAAATTTGTACCGATAACTTACTTAAGTGTTTACGAATAACTACAAATGATTTAAGGAAGTGTAATTATTCAAAAAGAGCAGTTAGAAACTGCTCTTTTTTCTCATTAATTGTATATATTATCTTGAATTATCCGGTACAAACGTCAGTGCCTTACCGCGTTTACTTCCACGACCAGTACGTCCTATACGGTGTACATAATCGTCAAAGGTATTTGGCAAATCGTAGTTAATCACGTGCGATATGTCATCTACGTGAATACCTCGTGCCGCGACGTCGGTAGCGACAAGTACGCGTGCTGTACCGTTCTTAAACTTCGTCAGTGCGCGCTGTCGTTGTCCATGGCTCTTGTTTCCATGAATTGACTCCGCCTTTACTCGACTCTCACAGAGCTGGTTTGCGAGCTTCTCGACACTGTGCTTCATAGAACCGAAGACGATTACTCGTTTGTATTCCGGCTTCTCAAGCTCAGCAAGAAGTGTTTCGTACTTATCGTTATGTGAATATGTTATAACGTTCTGTTCGATACTGTTTGTTACATCTTTCTTCTTGACCGACACCATCACAGGATCACGCAAGAAGTTTTGCATCAAATCCTCAGCAGCTCGTGAAATAGTCGCAGAAAAGAGTAATGTTTCTCGACTCTTAGGTGTAGCGGTAAGAATAGTTTTAATATCATTAATGAATCCCATATCAAGCATTCTGTCCGCCTCATCAAGCACGACCGTGGTAACCATAGCAGGCTTGAAATGACGTCGTTGCATAAGATCAAGAATTCGTCCAGGGGTACCTATGACGAAATGATTGAACTGATTCAAGGCTTTTATCTGTGGACGAATGTTCGTACCACCGACACAAGTCACTGAGTAGATGCGAAATCCAGCTGAAAGATCATGCAATTCTTTTTCAATCTGAATAGCAAGCTCACGTGTAGGTGCAAGGATGAGTGTTTGACGTTTTGGTTCATCAAGAGTGTTTTCTATGAGCGGAAGGAGAAAGGCGGCAGTTTTACCTGTACCAGTTTCCGCAATGCCTATAACATCCCGTTTCTCACGTATCTTAGAAATTATCTGATCTTGAATAGGGGAAGGGGTGTTGATACCCATCTTAGTAATCGTCTTCAAAAGCTCAGGCCGTAGACCAAGGCTCTTAAAGCTATGCTTTGCGGTATACGCTTCTTCTTCGGTATCCACTGGGTGAGTATTGATAAACTGTGAAGGGTTAAAGGTTGGCATCTTCCTTGGTTTACGTGCAAATCCTCCACCGCCTCGGTTGCCACCGTAACCACCATGACCTCGGTTACCACCATAACCACCACCGCGATTATTTCCTCGGTTACCTCCATTATTTCCACTTGAATTGCCACCATGAAAACGACGTCCTTGTGGTTTAGACTGTGAAAACTTTCTCCGCTCAGTTGTACCTGAGCTAGACCGACCTTGTCGGCTTGTTGTTGTAGTATTATTCATTTCTATGTAGTTAACGAAACGTAAACGTTTCGGGGCTGTGCAGGATAGTAACCAGATGTTTGATTGAGTTCCAAACTTCTGCAGCAATGAGCCCTACACCAGAATCAATAGCTTATTACTATAGTAGTATATTCTAGATTTTTGTCAAGAGGCGGAATTGGAATGGGAACATGTAAGGGTATAGGAAATATGCCTGCAAGGGAACACTTATGATCATAAGGAGAGACAAATTTGAAATTTACAATTTGAAAACAATTTTAAATTTGAAAACAATTTTAAATTTCTAAATTTGAAAAAATATAATTGAATCTACTGAAGGCAATATATGCTTAATCTGCGACCGTAGAATAAGCATACGACCTCAGAAATCAGCATATCTAACGGGATTCATTTTAAATTAAAAATCTAAAATTAAAAATTAATTTTAGGGTATCAACAGAAAACATTCAAAAAATATTTTGATACATGATACAGTAGTTGTATGAAAAATATTGTTGCCATCACACTCACTGTTCTCACAATCCTACTTGTGGGATTTGTTATCACTACTTATCGACAGAGCCAAAAGACTGATTTTGTCGCCTTCCTCCCACAAACATTTTCAACGTCTCGGGAACTCACCCTATTCCAGCAAGATGTCATGCCGGAACCACGCACAGTAACTCTCGGGCTTGAAGAGGAGTTCAATTTCAACGTCAATTCGACACAAGGTCAATATATAGACGACAAACAAAAATTAGCACTCTCTGTATGGATTGAAGAAGTATCTGAGGAAGATTATGAGCTCTACAAACAAAAAGCTTGGGAGCGGTACCAATCTCCAGCTAGAGAAGGTATTTCAGAACAACACACAATACGCGACCGCACAGTATATCTCTCTTTTAGAGATATTAAAGAAGATACCGACACAAGTAAGATGGTGACCATGGGAGGAGGGTATGTATTTTTTCCTGAAAAAAACATTATAGTAACCTATTCATTCTTTAACCCAAGGCTCTATGGATGCACAGAAGTCCAAAAACCCGAAACGTGCTTATATGATAAAGAAAGACCTCTTCCTACTATGGAAGATAACAAGAAAGTCGCTGAACAACTCATCACAAGCATAGACGAATATAATTCACAGTAGAATTAGGACATGCTAATTACAAGCATGGAAGTATGGTATTATTATACTATTCATTACTAAGCTCATAATTAACCATGAAAAACTTACGAAATACACTTGTTCCAATACTTTCCATCGTATTGACACCGCTTTTCACCATGGCACAAACTAGTCCAAACTTAGGCTATGTCAACAACGCTGTGAACTCTATAGGTACTCTGGTAGGCCAACTTATTCCTATTGTTATCGCCCTTGGACTTCTATTCTTTATTTGGGGTCTTGTGCAATTTATCCTCGCTTCGGGAGATGAAGCTGCTAAAGATATCGGAAAGCGCCGTATGATATGGGGCGTCATGGCACTTTTTGTTATTGTGGCTGTATGGGGGATCGTAGGACTTCTTGGTGAACTTTCTGGCGTAGAGCTTGGGGGTACTGTTGATACACCTAACGTTAACCTAAACTAAAGCAAAGCTCGTGCTTTTAGGTGAAATTTTTCAAAACAATACTGTTTACCGAGAGGTAAGCAGTATTTTTTGAAAATTGGTGTACGATATACGCAACGGGGCGTATGCCTAACAATCCATGAGTGACCAAGTACAACAAATAAAAGAAAGGGTGAATATAGTCGATGTTATTGGACAATACGTAAAGCTCTCGAAAGCAGGGAAGAACTTTAAGGGTCTTTCACCCTTTGGTAATGAAAAAACACCAAGCTTCTTTGTAAGTCCTGACAAGGGTATGTACTACGATTTCTCTTCAGGGCAAGGGGGCGACGTTTTTTCTTTTGTGCAAAAAATGGAGGGCGTCGACTTTAAGGGAGCATTACAAATACTTGCAGAGAAGGCAGGAGTAACGCTCCACACGGAGAGCAAGCAGTCACGAGACACACGAGACACACTATACGCTATCCTTGAATCGGCAACACAGTTCTTTGAGACGAAACTCAGCGAACAAATGCAAGCTCGGGAGTACTTACAGAAACGCGGACTTGAGGATGCAACCATGCGAAGCTTCAGGCTCGGATTTGCACCAGGGGACTGGCAAACACTTCTAAACCACCTTACCAAGCTCGGGTACCACGAGCGGGAGATAGAGCAAGCAGGGCTCATCAAGAAAGGTGAGCGAGGGGGATACTATGACCGCTTTCGTTCCCGTATCATGTTTCCTATTATGGATCCTGCGGGCAGAGTGGTGGCCTTTAGTGGGCGTATCTTTGGCGAAGCGTCCAAGGACGACAAAAACGCAAAGTACCTCAATTCACCCGAAACTCCTCTTTTTGATAAAAGCAGAATTCTCTTTGGCTATAACAAAGCGAAGCAGTTTATCCGCAAGTACGATTTCTCCATACTTGTCGAAGGTCAGATGGATTTGGTCATGAGTCATCAGTCAGGGTACGCCAATACGGTAGCTTCTTCAGGAACCAGTCTTACCACAGACCACTTGATGCTTCTCGACCGACTATCGAAGAAACTCGTCATGGCATACGATGCAGATCCTGCAGGAGTCGCTTCGAGCGGTCGTGGTGCGTCACTTGCACTTACACGAGGTATGGATGTAAAAGTCGCACGAGTACCCATAGGGAAGGATCCTGCAGACTGTATTTTAGAAGATGCGAATGTGTGGAAAGATGCTGTGCGTAACTCGAAACATGTTGTTGATTTTTACCTTGATATAACACTCCGCGAAGCACAAGAAAAAAAGTGGAATCAACGTCAGCTTGTCCTCTACGCACGAGATACCGTGTTGCCCTACATACAGCAAGTACGGAGCGCTACCGACAAGGCTCAGTTTGTACACAACTATGCCAATGTACTTGGTATCAGCGAAGATGCAGTGTGGGATGAACTGCGTCAACTCGACAGAGCGACACCTGCAAGTGAAGCCCCTCGCACAGAATTCAACCCCGCACAACAAACAAACCAAAGAACCAAAGAACCGTTTTCGAGAAAAACAGATCTTGAGGGAACATTAGCAGGCATTATTTTTTGGCAAGAAACATGCGAACCTAAGTTGCTAGATGAAGAAGTGTTGGCGAGAATGCAGGATGATTTCAAAATACCACTGGAGCAGATACTAGCCACACATTCAGACCAGAAAGACCTACTTGTTATGAAAACTGAAGTGACCTACGAGGCCATAAAATCTCTACCGGAAGCAGTACGCTCCCTCATGAAGGATTTGGCAAAAATATATACAATGGAAGAACTCCATGTTCTTACCCTTGCACAACGGACTGCAGAACGAGACGGTGATACAAAAAAGAAAGAAGAACTTGATATCCGTGCACATGAGCTGACTAAGTTTAAAAGTACCCTTGAGTAATTTGTAAAGTAAGGTATAGTTGTTGACAATAACCATACCACATGGCTTCTAAACCATTACATAAGAAGAAAGTGTCTTTACCTGCGAAGGCAGGAAAAAAAGTGGTCGCCAAAAAAACGACTGCTCCTAAACGCGCACCCAAAAAGGTGACGAAAAACAAAGCGACAGTTAAGACCGCAAGGCCTGTCGCAAAAAAGAAGATAGATGCAACAAAAAAAGTTGCATCCACGAAAGAGAGATTATCAGGAAAGAAACTTAAAGCTGTAGTAAAAGCAAACGCTAAATCTGCAAAAAAGGTTTCTAAAAGTAAAACCTCTGTTCAGAAGGTGGCTAAAAAAGTAACACCCAAGAAAACAGCGGTAAAGCTTAGCCCAAAACAAGTCGACCAGAGAAAGAGAACAAACATGCTTTTGCAAAAAGGGCGTGAGCGTGGCTATGTCATATATGATGAAATTCTTCGTGAATTTCCAGCCATAGAAGAAGACATTCCTTTCCTTGAAGAACTCTACGAGAAGTTTGCTGCTGCGAGCATAGACATGATTGAGGGTGGTAACATTCTCAGTGATGAGAAAATGCTTAGCCCTTCAGAAAAAAACACCTACCAACGTGGACGTAACTCAGCGCATGATTCTATCCAAATGTACCTGCGAGAGATAGGGCAGTACCATCTGCTCTCAATATCCGAGGAACGTACACTTGCAAAACGAGTCATGGAAGGGGAAGAAGAAGCACGCAACCTTTTAGCACGATCGAACTTGCGTCTCGTCGTATCTATAGCCAAACGCTACATAGGACGAAGTCCTGATTTGACACTACTCGACCTAATACAGGAAGGAAACATTGGTCTTTTCAAGGCTGTCGACAAGTTCGACTACACCAAAGGTTACAAGTTCTCGACCTATGCGACATGGTGGATTCGTCAGGCTATTACCCGCGCACTTGCAGACCAATCTCGTACCATCCGTATACCGGTACATATGGTAGAAACAATTACCAAGTATAAACAAGTATTTCGACGTCTTTCCCAAGACCTTGGACGTGACCCTTCACAAGAAGAGGTGGCACTTGAGATGGGTATTGAGGTAGAAAAAATTTATCTTATCGAAAAGATTAGTCAGGACACTATTTCACTTGAGAGCCCTGTAGGTGACGCTGATGATGACCGTTCTGTACTCCGTGACTTCATCAAGGACGACACTATGGAGAGTCCAGATCAAGACACGTCACACAACATTCTTACCGAACAACTGCACACCATACTTGATTTCCTTTCTCCGAAAGAGCGAAAGATTCTTGTCTTGCGACATGGACTTGAGGACGGTATTTACCACACACTTGAGGAAGTGGGACGTGAATTTGGTGTAACACGAGAACGTATTCGACAAATCGAAGCCAAAGCTATTGAAAAAATTCGCCACCACGACATGGCGCGGTATTTGAAGAACTACTAAGTAGAATGTTATAAAGTTGAAAGTTCACAGGCCCGCATACGCGGGCTTGTGTGTTGTAGAATTACATATTGAATAGTATTCCCACTTGTATTTTTTAAAAATATTAAAGCTAGTGGGATATTAAATTCTACTTTTTGCAACATTTTTGTATATAAAACGAACAGTTGACCAGAACAGAACGACTATGTACAGTACACTTTCATACAGACGTATTAGTAGTTATACTATACACAACTTGCCCTATGGCCCTGCCACAAGACAAATCTAAGTATATCAACGCTCTCTTATATTTTATCAAGGGGTGTGATAATGAGAAATTGGGTGTAATGAAACTACACAAGCTTTTATATTATCTCGATTTTATATCCTACCGTGACAGAAAAAAAACAGTTACTGGAGAAGTGTACCTACATCTTCCAAAGGGACCATTTGCATCTTCACTACAAGATGAGATTATACCTATCGCAAAAAAGAATAAGGTTATGGATCACAAAGAAGATTCTAGTGAAAAATATGGAAAACGTAATCGTTTCCGTGCCTTGGTTGAACCTGATATGACTTTGTTTGATGATTACGAAAAAGAACTACTCGCGTATCTATGTAAAAAATTTAAATCTTGGAAAACAGAACAAATGGTTGCGCAAACGCATGTAGAAGCACCTTGGGTGTTTTCTGAACCTTCCAAACGACTTCGTTACAAAGATGCTGACGATATTTCTTTCTTTGAAAGTGCTGAAAGGTGTTAGTGCATTTCCTTATAACATGGTACGTGCATCGCACAGAAGTTTTTAATAAGTGGTGGGAAAAGGAGGGTGTTAATAATGAAAATTATGTGTACCACGAACGTGCTTTGACACAATTTCAAAACATATACCTACCTCATAATCTTCAGGTTTGTATTTTCAAAAATTCTAGTTATGAATGCTGGGTAACCCGATTACCTGACAAGGCAGGTGGCAAAGGAAAATCTGGGGGGTTTCGTGTAGTATTAGTTTTAGATTTAGAGGAAGAATTACTATTGTTGCAAGGAATTTTTCGGAGAACACATTTACAATTTAATGGAAACAGCGGGAAATACGATAAACAATACAAGGCACTTTTAAAGGCTCTTGCAAGTGAATTTTGTTCAATCTAAGAAATACGAATTTCTGCTACTGAGCATAGTACAGTCTACGGACTTATATTGTTGAAATAATACATATCGAATAGGGTCTGCACCTTTCGGGTACTAGTATTCCCACTAGTGTTAGGTTTTATAAGGTGTTAATTCTTTTATTGTAATCACTCCTGTTCTAACTAATTTTCCCCAAGAAATCTCACGTTTTAATAAGTACGAAATCCCTGCTTTTAGTGTAATGTAGTTCAACAAATGTGAATAATAGAAATTTGCAAAAATCGAGTACCATACCAAATATAACTTTTCTTCATCTAAACGGCATGCATACCACACCATAAGAGCTTGGAGTGACAACATGATAGAAAGATATACTAAAAACATTATTAGACCATGTGTTGCGATTGTAATAGTAATCGCGACCAAAAGTATCAAACTCATAAATACATCGAACCAAGGGAAAAATGCAAAGTAGGGTAACCCTATCACACCCATTCGACCATATATTTACTGCCTAACATATACGCGTACTTAGTTAGTACTTGAAAACCCCCATACACCCATCGGTGGCGTTGTGTTCTCAAATCTTTCCAAGTGCTTGGGCCTTCTGTATATGCTATAGCGTAAGGGTTGTATATTACCTTGAAACCCTTTTCTGCCATTGCTATAGTAATATCCATATCTTCAACCAAAGTGTCAGTCGAATAATAGTTTACCGCCTCAAGAGCCTTACGACGGAATGTGGCAAGAGCGCCTGAGATAACTTGCACACAGCCTAAGGCTGCGAAAGCTTGTCTTTGCAGTGTCAACCCTGTCACGTATTCTATTGCTTGTTTGTTCCCAAGCACACTTGAACGATTTGCTATTCTTACATTTCCTGCTACCGCCATCACTTCTGGATCTGAAAAAGATCGAACCAAATTTTCGACGGTATTTGATAAAAATATTGAGTCTGCATCGACACAAACAACGATTGAGCCTGAAGAATTTTTTATTCCAAAGTTAAGTGCTTCTGCTTTTCCACCGTTTGCTTTTGAAAGTATCGTAACCTTGTTGTATCGAGTGGAAAGTTTCTCCCCTATAGCCAACGTTTTATCCTTACTTCCATCATCAACAATAATTATTTCTAGATTTGAATATGACTGCCTGACTAAACTTGAAATACAATTTTCAAGAACAACCTCTTCATTATATGCCGGAACAATTATAGATACTTTTTCGTTTGTTTCAATTGGAATATTTTTATATGAATATGAGTAAGTTTTAAACTGTTTTCTTGCCAGGTACACAAATACCCCTTTTTGAAGGCGGTAATAAACAACAAAGTCAAACCTATGTATATGTATACAACTATATAATTCATTTAAGATGCTTTTATATCACTTTAAAAACCTTGTAAAGCTTTTTCATATTTTCTTCATAAATGGAAGACGGGGCCTTAGCACTGTCATTGGGTAAAGTACGCTTTAACACAATCACGTTTTGAACTACATACCATACCAAATACTAGTATTCCCACTAGTATTTTTCATTGATAGACAAGTATTATTAAGGAGATCAGACCTCCTAAATAATCATTAGACACTCGGCTTTTTACTCACGGCTCTGGACTGTTATACTCATATAATGCCACAAAACACAGCTGAATTTGAAAGACTGTATGGAATACTTAATACACGTCAAAAAGAGGCTGTAGACACCATAGAAGGCCCTGTAATGGTCATAGCAGGCCCTGGTACAGGTAAGACACAGATATTGACCCTCCGTATCGCCAATATCCTCAGAAACACTGATATTCCGGCAAGTGCCATACTTGCACTCACTTTTACCAACGCGGGAGCAGCTAATATGCGCAAACGTCTCGTGTCTATCATAGGGAGTGATGGGTACCGCGTTTCTATATTTACCTTTCACAGCTTTGCAAATCAACTCATCGAACACTACCCCGAGCGATTTCAGACCATCATAGGACGAAGCAACTGCAGTGAGGTTGAGCGTATCGACATCATCCGTACACTCCTCGATGCAGGTCGCTATGAAGTAGTAAAGCCTATCAATGAGCCCTACCACAATGTACCTGAAATAATTTCCGGCATAAGCCACATAAAACGGGAAGGGCTGACGCCACGTATGTTCTCTGATTGGATAGCACAAGAACGCGTTGAACTTGAAAACATAGAAGATTTGCGTAACACCAATGGCGCCCACAAGGGAAAAATAAAAGGAAAGTATCAGAAACTCTTCCGTTCACTCGAAAAAAACGAAGAACTTGCACAAGTGTATGAACGGTACCAAGAAGAGCTCATAAGAAGAAAGCGATACGATTTTGACGACTCACTTCTCATGCTTATAGAAGCACTTGAAACTCATGAGGATTTTCTTCGTGAACTACAGGAAGAGTACCAATACTTTCTCGTGGACGAACACCAAGATACGAACGGCGCTCAGAACAAAATACTTGAGCTTCTTGTAACATTCTTTGATAGACCAAACCTCTTCGTCGTGGGCGATGAAAAACAGGCTATCTTTCGTTTCCAAGGCGCATCGCTCGCAAACTTTCTGTATTTTGAAAAAAAATTCACAGATGTAAAACGTATCACCCTAGAGACCAACTACCGAAGCCACCAAGGCGTACTCGATGCCGCAGGGAACTTGATAGAGCAGAGCAAGCAAGGTATACAGGCACCACTTGTTTCCAACTGTACACCCGAAAAGGGTGCCGACTTGCGTGTAAAGGTCTTTACCTTTGGAGCAGACGATGAGGAGCTTCTTTTTTTGGCCGAATCAATCAAGGCACATATTGCCTCAGGTATACCAGCACATGAAATTGCAGTACTTTTTAGAAACAACCGCGACGTCGAAGACATAGCGGACTACTTTGAGCGTTTGAGTATTCCTTTTCTCATCGAGTCAGGTCACGGTGTGCTTGATGACCCAGATATACGCAAGCTGAACCTCATCCTCCGTTCACTTACCAACCTTGAGGACAATGACGTGCTCGTACAAGTACTCTTTGTAGGATTTTTAGAAATACCTATTGCAGATGTCTACACTGTCGTACGCAGTGCCAAGAAGAATAATCAGTCTATCTTTGAAACTCTCGTCACAGCAAGTCAGCTAGAGCTTGAAGACCCCGTGGCTGTTGCATCATTTACAAAAAAACTTACCTCATGGAAAAAAGTATCTGAAAACAAAAGTTTCTTACATCTTTTTGAAACAGTGGTGCGTGAGTCAGGACTCCTCACGCACATACAGCAATCATCCTTCCATACGGAGAAGTTTGATAAGCTAGTTAGACTCTTTGATGAAATGAAATCCCATGTCAGACGAAACCCATTTTTCTCAATCGCTGACTACCAAACATTTCTAAAGATTCTTGATGAGCACCACCTTACCCTAGAGGCGAAGTCACGACAGGTGCCCAACTCGGTACGCCTCATGACTGCGCACAAAGCCAAAGGCCTCGAATTTGATTATGTGTTTATCGTCCATGCATACGATGGTCATTGGGGCGGGAAGCGCTCGCACCGGTACTTCAATCTACCCTATCGCAATGGAGGAGAAATAGAAAAAGATGGTGACGTGGAAGATGAACGCCGTCTTTTCTATGTCTCTATTACTCGTGCACGTAAGGATGTATACATTAGCTATTCTGCACAAGCGCCTGACGGACGAGACCGTGTTCCTTCACAGTTTATAGAAGAAATTCATACTGATTTGCGCGTGCATACCGACGGTACCGAGCTAGGCTACGCGGGTAGGCGCCCACCTCTCTTTGTGGAACGTATCGGTAGGCATGGTAGAGAGAAGTATCAAGAATTTGTACGTTCTGTGTTTATGGAGCGAGGCATATCTGCTACGGCGCTCAACAACTATCTCACGTGCCCGTGGAAATGGTTTTACGAAAACTTTTTTCACACACAATTTGTTCCCTCTACACAACAAATTAAAGGCACCGCGGTGCACCAAGCGCTTGAAGCATTCTTTAATGAGCGAAACAAACACCCAGATGTTGGCGTTGATTTTTTGCTTGATACCTTTACTCGACACATAGAAGATACTGACTTGGAACTTAAGCTTCTGGAGCGGGTAGTGAGAGACACACGCACTGCACTCAGTGGTTGGCACCACAAATGGAGTCAGCTCTGGGAGCCAGTGTCTAAGAACGAGCTCTTGGTCAAAGGGGTCCTCCTTGATGGAACAATTCGTCTTACCGGAAAATTTGACAAACTGGAATGTCTGGACGATAGGTGTCATGACGTACGTGTAGTCGACTACAAAACAGGGAAGCCTAGAAGCCGAAACGAAATTGAGGGTACCACTATGTCTGCGCAGGCAAAGCAAGGTAGTGGGGGTTACAAGCGCCAGCTGGTCTTCTATAAAATTCTCCTTGATATGTATGCTGATGCTACCTATAACATGAAAGAAGCGGTACTCGACTTTATCGAGCCCACGGACAGTGGTTCCTACAAACGTGAGACTTTTGTGATTGAAAAGGAAGAAGTTGAAACTCTCAAAAATGAGATACGCAGAGTGGCAGAGGAAATAACAACACTCTCCTTTTGGGATACAAGGTGTGATGATCCCACATGTACCGCTTGCGTTCTACGTGATTTAATGTAGGACTTACACAAACGGCGTATTTCTTCGTTGCACTGCACAAAACACTTCTCACCGTACTATTCATACGTTTCGTAGTGTTTTATTTGTACGCCTTGAACTACATCCGTTTGAGTAAGTCCTATTATGAAATATAGTGACTATTGAAATAGTGGTGTGGTACGTTGTGAAGAAGGAGTGACAGTTGATGTACTCGTTGCTGTAGTTGTAGAGGCTGAGCTCGTAGCCACCTCACTCAATGCATCAAAATCCGCCACAAATGATTTTTGCGATGCTGAGGGAGGTTCAAGTTCGTCAATAGACATGATGCGCAATGTTGTTTGTATACTCTCAGCCATTGATCTAAAAGTTTGTGCACCCTCATAGGAGTAACGTCCATGTTCGTCGTCAACAAGTGTAAAAGGAGAACCTTTTACGCCCACACTTATCACCTCATTAAATTGCTGTTCAATACGATCCATAAGCTCATTAGAACGCATGCAAGCGACAAACGTCTGACGTGTTGCCCCAGCCTTTTCGGCAAGTACCACGAGCTCAGCAGCAGTGAGCGGTTTTAATGGGTCTGATACGGTAAAAAGCTCATCTGCGAATTTCCAAAAACCAGAGTTCCCAACCTCATCCGCAATACATTCACTTGCCAGTGCGTACATGGGTGCTTCCGGATGAAGCTGTACAAAGGGCATGTGTCTAAAAACAATAGCAATTTTTCCACTTGGGCCAAAAACCCTCATGAGCGTGCGAAGCGTTTCGTGATATTCCTTACAGAAAGGACACGCAAAATCTGAATAGACAATAAACACCATGGGAGCCGATGGATTACCAAGGACGTGGTCATCCGCACTCATACCAGGTAAATCGTTGACTGCAATATTAGCAGTACCATTTTCCTCGGATGCATTTTCACCCAAATCTCGATGGGTATACCAGTAGGTAAACCCCACAACACTAAGTGAGATAACTATTGCTACAAAAATAGGTTTGTGACTTCGTGTAAACATGAACTACGTGGTACGATGTCCTGTATAGTAACACGATTTCATCCAACATTTCCATGTCATATTTTGAAGCAATACTATTAGGGCTCGTTCAAGGGATAGCTGAATTTCTACCCATATCCTCTACAGGACACCTCATTCTCACCCGGGAGTTTTTTGGATTTCAGACCAATTATGGACTGGCAATAGATGCAACACTTCATTTTGCCACAGCGCTTGCGGTACTTATATATTTCAGGAAAGATTTGGGCGAACTAGCGGTAGGTTTGTGGAAGCGTATACTGGGCGTTTCTCTCAGTAGGGAAATGAATGTTCTTTTCTTTGCAATCGTGCTTGGAACTATTCCAGGAGTTATCGCAGGCTTATACCTTGAAAACAGTATGGACACATTTTTTAGAGATCCCCACTTGGTAGCATGGGTACTTATCGCTGGCTCTCTACTCTTCATAGTCGCAGAATACGTTTCGAAAAGAATTACTGAGCACAAAGAGCTAAGTATACAGCGTGGAATAATTATCGGACTCTTTCAGGCACTGGCTCTTATCCCAGGCACTTCACGATCAGGCGCCACTATTTCAGGCGGTATGCTTCTCGGACTTACCCGTGAAAAAGCTGCTCGTTTCACCTTCCTGCTTTCATTCCCTATCATTCTTGGAGCAGGAGCTAAAAAAATCTTAGAACTTGAAGGGGCAGGAGTCTTCCACGACGAATGGTCGACTATCATGGTCGCCTCATTTGTAGCTTTCGTTTCCGGTATAGCAAGCATTCACTATTTGCTCAAATTTCTTAAAAACCACACTTTATATCTATTCGTAGTCTACCGAATACTTCTCGCACTTGTTGTATTTGCTATTGTGTAGTTGTGTAGTGTAGGAAGTCGCGGAACCCCTACATGTCGTGGAAACAAAATATTATTTACTTGATAATTTTTAATTCACGTACAAGACTAACTAAAACAACAGCACCAAAAACAGCTACTACCGCGCTGTACATATTGAATACACTCATTGAGCTTCTACTAAAATAGCACACGAGCCACCCACCAAGCACAGCACCATCTATGCCGAGAATGACATAAAGTACCTTATTTTGCCGTATGTCGTATCTGACGGAGATGGAAAGAATCCAACCCGTTATTGCCCCTACAATTATCCAAGTTAGAAAGTTCATGATAGGTGGTGCATACTAATAAAATTAAAGCTAGATAAAGCATTTGCTTTTTTACAAGAACGCACAAAAGGTACAAAATCTCATGAAGTAACATTGAAGAACTCACTTAAGAATCCCTTAATACTTCAGAAAATAAACCCATGCTCCTACCACTTGGCCGAAATACTAAGAAAGAAAATTACCACAATAATATTTATGAATTTTAATGTTAAAAATGGCAAAAATAGTAGGTGTTTTGATAAAACAACAAATCCTGAGTTGTCTCAGGTCCCCCACTATGCACAATCTTGATGAAGTTCTTATGAAATTGAGTAATTCGTCGAGCGCTCTAAAATCACGCTAGATCTGTGCCTTTTAAGCCCTACTCTTTACATTTATAGGTTTATATATAATAATTCTTCATCCATGTCATTCATTTTTTTAGTCATATGGGTCCTGGCTATAACGAGCTTCACACTCCTTGGCAGTGTGTATGCCAAAAAGGTACAGAAGCCCGACCTTCTCATAGCCCTCTACGTCACCTTTACACTGACTGCACAATTATTGGCTGTAAAGATTTCAACTTTTGATCTGGGGTTTACTACTTTGTACGGGCCTAGTGGTGTACTGCTCTTCTCGGTGACGTATCTTTTTACTGATATTGTAAATGAGCGGTTTGGTAGAAAAGAAACACAAAGAATGATTTTCATCGCTTTCATTACACAGGTTGCAATGGTGTTTTTCTTTTGGTTAAGCATACAACTAACACCCGCACCATTCTGGACAGCACAAGACATGTGGGCAACTATATTTGGAACAGTTCCTCGGATTACCGTTGCAAGTTGGATAGCATTTCTTATAACAGAAAACATAGACGCATACGTTTTTAGTTGGTTTAAGGCAAAAACCCATGGGAAGCATTTATGGGCTAGAAATGTCTTTAGCTCAATACCTGCGTTAACACTTGATAGCCTCATATTCCTCCCAATAGCTTTTGCGGGAGTACTGCCTCTTTGGCCACTTATTGTTGGGCAAACAACTATCAAGTGGCTTGTTGGTTTGCTTAACATACCGTTTATGTATCTCAACAGATTGATACTGGACTGGGACTCTATTGTACGCGAGATGTGGAACGAAAATCCCACGATAGACAAAGGTAAATAAATACTATATAAAATGTTAAGTGTCGGGTGAATTTCATCACGTTGTTTACCAATCATACGAATAAATAGTTGGAGGTATTGATATGGATATTGATACGGAAGATATGGGAATGTCGTTTCCCTTACGAGTAGTACTTACTGTGGTCTTCGGTTGTAATCTCGCAAGAAAAATTGAGGACGGATATCAGTTGGTAACCTTTCTCACCGGTCTTACTTGTACAGCGGAGAATTTTGAGATGCTTCGTCGGACAGTGTGTAAGCATCACATTCTCACCCTGTACCCATCCTTGGATAATCCTGACATCCACCAAGCATACAAAAAGCTTGTACTGAAACTCGCTGTCGAGGGTGGAGAAAATTCCGATCTTACCATTATTACCTGGTTATCTGAACTTCTTTTGAATAACAAGGCTATCTGTGGTGAGTACAGATTTCCCTCTCAGTACATTTGACGGAGTAGCTATGGAAGTCTCCCCACAGAACTTGCTTAGCACACAACAGCCGAGCCTCATATAGGCCCGGCTGTCTTGCTCTTAGGAAAGAGAAAGTACGGTCATTAACACACTGAAAAGTAGACTTGAGACAGGAAAAAATCGTTCTTCGACCGTCCAATCCTTTGATCCATAACACGAAAGTAGCGAACAACATGCCGTTCCACCCCCAATACCACCAGCTTGAAGGATTGTTTTCAATCCATGCATCACTGTATGTGAGGTTTGGTCAATGTTTAGTTATATGATTGGGTATTACTTTTCAGGTTCCATAACACTGAAAACATTTCCTTCTGAATCATAACATGAGGCAAAATGACCAACTTTCGGCATATATGTTTTTGGCATTAGTATTTCTCCACCATGCTTTTCAACTTTGTTCAAAACGTCATCAACTGACAAAACTTCAATCGTGCACACAAAACCATTAACGCTTTTTGTACGCTCTTTCACGTCAGTACCCATTTCTTTTCTCAATCCACCATTTATCGCTCCTGGGGTTTGTGCTGGCACCGTCAGCACCATCCAGTATTCCATATCTGGATCAGACCCTTCCCACTTCTCAAACCTCCATTCGAAGACATTTGTATAGAAATCCATTGCTCTTTCTAAATCTGTAGCAACAATCTCAAAATGAGTTACTTTGTTCATAAGATATATATTATGTGAGTAAAAAACTAGTATTTTCAAAACTAGTATTTTCAAACTTCAAACTATCACCGGCACTTTATAAGTTTACTTACATACGATGAACTTTGTATTAACACATCTTTTTTGTATACTTACGAAGTAAAAAATATTATCGGTTGTTGCTTTTTAAAAGTTATGTATTGCTATGATAAAAGTTAAAGAACTTTCAAAAAAATTTAACGATGTATACGCCGTAAAAGACCTTTCTTTTGAGATAGAGAAGGGGAACGTAGTCGGGTTACTGGGTCCAAATGGTGCAGGTAAAACGACTTCTATGCGCTTAATGACAGGATATCTTTTACCAGACAGTGGGGAAGTGACTGTTGACGATATGTCGGTAATCACCCATCCACAAGAAGCACAAAAGCAGATTGGCTATATGCCAGAAACAAACCCTCTCTATGGAGATATGCTTGTTTCTGAAGCACTCGATTTTTCTGCTGATCTTAAAAATATTCCCAAAAGCAAACGACGCGATGCGTTTGATTTTGTAGTGAATTCTGTACACCTTGATGAGGTATTTTACAAACCAATAAAAGAACTTTCCAAGGGCTACAAGCAACGCACTGGACTCGCTATGGCGCTGTTACATCGACCAAACGTACTCATTCTTGATGAACCGACAGAAGGACTCGACCCGAATCAACGCACAGATATTCGTGCATTGATACGTGATTTGGCAAAAGACAGAACAGTTATCATGAGCACACACGTCATGCAGGAAGCACAGGCGGTATGTGACTATTTGTACATCATTTCAAAAGGTTCACTGGTCGCCCAAGGCACTACCAAAGAGCTTTCACAAAATGCGGACAAAACACAAGTGTTCGATATCGAAGTGGAAGGTGATGATGTAGAAAAACTTCTCAAAAAAATTGCTGGCGTTGAAAAGGTGGAGGTAACAAAGAAAGAAGGGAAAAAGAGTACCGTTGCTGTGACTGTTTCCTCTAGCACCCCGTTCCCTCCCGAACTTTCGAAACTTGCAGGCATTCACGCATGGACTATCTGGAAGTGTGCAGAACGTGAAGTAAAACTTGAGGATGTCTTTTATAAACTCACTACTACTGCTTAGGCTTATGGACACACGAAACATTTACGCAATCTTTAAAAAAGAAATGCGTGGGTACCTCTACAACCCAACAACCTACATCATTGCTGGAGTATTTATAGCAGTGTGGGAGTTTCTCTTTTTCCAAAATGTATTTTTGGTCGGACAAGCGTCAGTCCAAGGACTTTTTGCACTTTTGCCATGGTTTTTCCTCCTATTCATCCCTGCTATCACTATGGGAAGTATTGCAGAGGAAACAAATAAAGAAACACTTGAGATACTACTCACACATCCCTTACGGGACAGAGAGCTTATTGTGGGGAAATACCTTTCAGCACTTACTTTCTCTGCACTGATACTGCTTGCAAGTCTCCCGATAGCCATCACCCTTCGTTCATTCGGCGATCTTGATATTGGTGTTTATATCGGCCAGTACATAGCTGGAGTACTGCTCGCAAGTGCGCTCATAAGCCTTGGCATAGCCGTCTCAACATATTTCAGAAACCAAGTCCCTGCACTCATGGTAAGCGTCATTAGCACCTTTATGCTTATCATTATGGGGTATGAGCTTGTCACCATAAGTTTGCCTGCATGGCTCGGAGCCCTTTTCTCTCGACTCTCCGTACTTACGCACTACGAAGCTATTGCGAGAGGCGTGCTTGATATACGTGATGTGTGGTACTTTGTACTTTTCTCCGTTGTTTTCCTTGAGCTGGGACACATGAAGCTCATTGCACGAAGGACTAGTCGATACTCAAAAAAAGTTTTACAGCAGAGAACACTCGTTCTCGTATTACTCGGAGTTTTGGTGGCAACATCTGGCTTTGCTTTTTTCCCGAGCTTTCGCCTTGACCTGACTGAAGGTAACATCTACACCCTCACCGACTCAACCAAAGATATTCTTTCCGACCTTCCTAGTGATGTAGAAATCATCTTATATGAATCTGCAAATCTTCCTGCTCAGTTCCAGCCAATTTCTCGAACCGCAAAAGATATACTTAAGGATTACAGCACGTATGGTAATTCTCATCTCTCTATTACCTACAAAAATCCAGAAACCGATGAAGCTGTGGCTACAGAGGCAGAAGAGAACGGAGTACGACCTGTGCAGTTCAACATATCCGGTAATGGTGAATTTCAAGCCAAGCAAGTGTACTTTGGAATCGCACTGCGAGCAGGTGAAGAACGTAAAACAATCCCACTGATCGAGAAAACTTCAGATCTTGAGTACCAGCTCACGAGCTTTATCAGTGAACTTACTAAAACAGAGAAAAAGAAAATTGGTTTTCTTGACATGGGTGGCAAATCGTCAAAACAAGGCTACACACTTCTCGCACAAGAGATGGGAAAGCAATTCACTATTGAAGACATCGTTCTCAACTCAGCGACTTCTACTATTCCCGAGGACATCAGCACACTGGTAGTTTCAAAGCCAACTGGTCCACTCGACGCTATGCACGAAACATCGTTGCGAGCATATCTAGCTTCAGGGAAAAACGTACTGTTCCTCGTAGACGGACTTGAGGTAAATACGCAGTACATGGTGGTGTTTCCAAACAGTACCAGTACGGACACACTCCTTGAGGAGTATGGAGTAACCGTACATCAAGATATGGCGTATGACCTTCGATCGAATCAAACAGTACAAATGGGGAATGGTAATGTCAGATACTTCCTTCCATACCCTGCATACATTCGAGCGTTCGTGACAGAAGGTGTGTTTGTAGGATCAGAACTTACAAACGTGACTATTCCATGGGGTAGCAGTGTGTCTATCAATGACAACACACTTGCAACAAAGCAACTACAGAGCATACCCCTCATACAGACATCTCCCTATGGCGGGCTTCAGAAAGAAAATTTTGTACTTGACCCACAAGGATCGTTCGCTCAAAACAACTTAGGTCAACAACTACTCGGTGTACTTCTGAAACCTATTGAAGACGGAGAGGAGATAAAACTTCCCACCATTATCGTGATAGGCGATTCCGACCTTCTTACGGATGAATATGTACAAGGAGCACCAGAAAATATTGCCTTTGGGATGGAAGCACTCTCATACTTAGCTCAAGAAAATTCTCTTGCAGGCATCAAACTTAAGCAAGAGGCATCGCATCCACTTTCATTTACTGACCCTAAACAAACCGTGTGGGTACGATATGGAAATATGCTGGGAATACTTATTGTACTTGTGGGTGTAGGAGTCGTACTTATTGGAAGAAGAAGAAAGATGCGAACGTTGACGTATAAGGAAGGGAAGAACTTCATTCTCTGTGCTTCAAGTCGTTCGTACATTTGTTTTAACACAGTACGGACACTTTCTTCTGTGACGAGAAGGTCAAAGAATGTCGGGTCAACTACCAGCCTCCAGCCCCATTCTTGCTCTTAGTGAGCTTACGGACAAGTCCCATGAAATTCAGGAAAAGGATGAACTGAGGCAATCCGACCTGGAAACCTGCCTCTTCGAGTGATTTATGGATAGGGAATTGACCAATATACCGCCCTAACTCATCTTGCTTGCACAAGGTAATGAGGTGTTGAACTGCGACACGTGCAGTAGCGATAAGATCGTCACCCTTTTGAGTTTCAGGGTTTACCGTAGAGATTGTGAGAGTTGATTTCTTTTCCATTCGACTTCTCCTTGTGAGGTAAAATGTTTAGAGCGGATTTATACCAAGGTTAAAATGATCGGAACTGATTAATATTTATACACAAAACGTGTATTTTGTCAATACAAAAGGGTAATGTGCACACACATATGGCGGATTTAGTAGAGTAGCTAAATGACCGTCAAAATGAACGAAACAATCCAAATGGAGCGATATCAGTGGATACTGC